>JANLTD010000130.1:0-4164 GCA_031362765.1 Acidobacteriota bacterium
AGATGTTCAAAGTTAGCAACCGTAAAATCGAGTTCCGGTTTCCAGGAAATTTTATTTTCTTTTAGGTTCGGAGTCAGAATATAATTCCCGCTGTCATTTGCTAAATCGAGCGCATCTCTGAATTCAAGCCCGTAGCGCGAGATCAATTCGTTTTCAGGAATTCTTTTAAGATCGGAGACATTTTTTAATCCTAAAGAATAGAAAACCGCTAAAATATCAGGGTTAATTTTCAGACTTGAAAGCGGAAGATTTTCTGTTGAATTTTTAAGTTCAATGGTCAAACCTTTTTGATTGCGGGCCCGAAGGATTGCGGACGCGGCATTGCGGGCAATCGAAACATTTCCCGATAAATGACTACCTTGTAATTCGGCATAAATTTTCTGGGCGGTTTGCGCTGGTGTGCCAAATAAATTACCGGTTCCGCCGACGTCAAACAATACACCATCTTCGAGCAATTCGATGTTGTATGCGAACTGTTCCGCGATTGATGACAAAAACTTTTTATCTTCATCGCTGATGATGCAAACGTATAATTTATCCATTTCAATATCTCGCTTTTATCGTTATTAACTCAGGCTTAATCAAAAACGGTTTTGTGGTGTTGAGATTTGTCTGAAATTCTTTCAGCAGTTTGAATCGTCCAAAGCCTGACCAGACGGTTTGTTCTTTTTTGAAATGATACGATTGACTCGATGCCGATCCTAAAATTGAATTTTGCACCGTTATAATGAGTAATGTCGGACTTCCTTTTATTTTGTTTTTAAAACGATACCAATATGAGTTCGGAATGAAGTTCAATTCTTCAAAGTCGCCTTCGGTAAGATTTAACCAAATTAATCCAAAGTTTTTTGCCTGAATAAGGTAATCAATCGCTTTGAAAGCATTTTCGATATTTCCGCCGCATCTGATCCAAAGAATGTTTTCGAACGCTAAATATTCAGCATTAGCCGAATTTGGGTTAAAACTGTCGTTGAGGTCAACAATCGCACAGATCTCGCCATTTTGCGTCAGGGAGGAAATTAATATTAAAATAAGACTTGTTTTACCTGTGCTTCCTTCGCCTGTAAATTCGCTTATACTTCCCCGCAAAAGCCGTAAAGTTCCCAGAATATAATATGTTTGAGAGAGCTTCTGCTCTTCCTTAAATTGTGATAATTTCTTTACTAAAGCGACATTCATAAACTAAGATACCCAGATACCGACCTATTGGTGCAACTATATCTCATTGGTGAAACATATGTCAAAAATATAGTTGGACAATTTGTGAAATCAAATATAAAAAACAATCAAAGAGTGTTTGGAATCGTTTCACGGGGATGTCGGAGATATTTGATTCGGAGAACGCCGAGGTCTCAAATCAGATAATAAATTGGTGAAGATGATGGTCTGAATTTTTAAAGAACATTTTATTCCACACGGGTATGCCGAAAACTCCAAAGAAAGCGAATTTGTTGCCCCTCGAACTCGTGTTCGTCCAAATCTCTCTCTCGGCGTATTTCGCTCAAGATGAACACCAATTTCGCAAATAAACAAATGCTTAAAACCCATCGTTTGTGACTGAGAAGATTTTGGATAATTAGTATTAACTCATTATATCTATTGATTTTACCCACTGCTCTTTGAGTCCGAAATAGTGTTTAACTCAAAGCGAAACAGGGTTCCCTTAAGCGCGAAATATGCACTGATACCTGTTTCAAAATGTAGATTGCGATATTGTTTTTCTGACTTGCAAACCCGACTTCAGCGACATTATTTATTTCATAACAGCGCCATCCATAATGCTGTATTTCGTCGTCGCCCTAGAACCCTTTCAAACATAAATTTAAGAGAAAACAAGGCGCTTCTTAAGTTTGAATTTGCCCAAACCGAATCGTATTTCCATCAGGATCATCGACGTAAAATTCACGCATTCCCCAGGTTTGATCGATCGGTCTCCGGTGAACGCCGGATCTGTGAGTCAGATCCAACCCTCTTTCGATTAGTTTGCTGTAGATCTCATCCACATCATCAACAATTATTAAGATCCGCGACCCAAAAACGCCGTCACCGCTGAGAGCTGATAAATCGACACGCGCTCCGCCGCGAACGAGAACTTTATACGGAAACTCCGAATCGGGATTGAAAACTTCAAAATCCAAAATTTCTGTATAAAATATGAGCGAGCGTTCAATATCGCTGCATTTGATGATCGGAACAATGTTCATATAAGTCTCAGCATTTCCAGCGCCTTACGGCCGCGCGGCGAAAGACAGTAGCCGGGGCGCAGTGATTCGGTCAAACCGAGCGCTTTTAGCCTTCGCACGCGTCCTTTGAATTTTACTTTTTCAAGTCCGACCGAATCGGCGAGGATCCCGGCGTGAATATTCGGTTGGTCGAGAATCATTTGCAGATAGTCGATTGCCCAAGCCCCCATTTTTTTTACATTCCCGCAAACGATCTCGAGATCTTTTTGATCAACATTTTCGCGCATTGCGATTCGCGGATCTTCGCCGATATACTGAACGGTAATACGGTAGAAATCGCCATCGCGGTCAATTTCGCAAAGTTCATCACGCGAAGCCAGTCCCGCATTTAAGATGTCTTTATCGGTCACATCGCGGCGGTCAATTTGTTCGACATTTTCAATCAGCAAAACCCCTTTTCGTGTTTTTAAAGTTCCGCCCGACTTGACCGTCGGGCGTTTCCAAACGCGGAAAACGACCGAGATCTCGCGGTTGATAATTGCATCTAAAGTTTTGTTATTGAGCAGCATAAGCCTCTAATCAACGACCATGATCTGATGTCCGTCGCAATCCCGGATGATGAACTCGCGGCCGTAGGAACGCTGAACGATTCCCTGCGCAATGTCGGCGTTCCGCGATGAAACTTCCTCGTAGAATTTTTCAATTTCAGGAACCCAAATAACAAAATCAGGGCTATGTTTTCTTGCCGCCGCATTGGTCTGAACAGCGCCGCCATCCGATCTTCCAAAGTGAACCTCAAAACCATCACGCCCGACCATCGCATAAACGGGCGGTTCGGAAAAATAGCTCAAAATTGTAAAACCCAAAACATCCCGGTAAAACTCGGCTGTTTTGACGACATCACTGACCACCAGCTGCGGCGCAATTCCGATCAATTTTGCTTTTTCCATATTTCCCCAAAAAATAAAGCGGTATTCCGTTGGCGTAACGATGTTTGAATTCGATCTCAAAACCGAGAAAATCGAGATAAAACGCGCGCGCCCGTGTTTCATCGAAAATTCTGATGACCGGAATGGCTTTTGTAAACTGCATAAATCTCACTTTTTCGCTTTTGCAGCGGCTCTTTCCCGATTTTGATTTACCCGGAATCGGACAATTCCGGCGATCAGATCCAATGGCAGCGGTTTGTTCATTGGAAATTGCACCGAGCCTTTTCCTTGTTTGTAGATCGAAAGTTCGGCTGCAAACTCTTTGTGACCTGACGGAGTCGCATAAAAACCAATGTGATTTTTGAAAGCGGCGAAATAAACCAACGCTCCGTAAAACTTATACGCCGGCATTTGATAGCTGATCATTTCTTCCGCGTCAGGCGCCGCCGTTTTGATCGTTTCCCGCATCGCTTCGAGCATTTCGCGGATATTGTCGGGAAATGATTCGATGTATTCGTCAACATTTTTCGCGGTTGTATTATTCATCAGCAATTTACCCGCACGCGTCCGCTCGTTTTTCACCACAGTTTAAGAGTTATCAGATCGCATTGTCAAAGTTATTTTTCGGTGCCGGGCCAACTTAATTTATTTGCCGCACGTTTTCGGCTTAATAATTCTTCATGATTTCGTTTTCGGTCGGCTCGGTTGAAGTTTAGGGATTCTGCCGATCCGACGGTCGCCGCGCGTGATCAAATCACAAACTGCAATTACGGAAGATTCGAAGTCGTCTGATTCAACCGGAAGCACTTGCCATTCTGTTTCCTTAAAGCCGCTTGAATAATTGGAAATTGAGCACAAAGCGGGAAAGTCATCTTTCAGACTCTTGTGATGTTCCCTGTTAGTTGCTATCCAGACTCCGTTTGTATCGGGATGATCCTCTCGTTGTCTAAGAATAAGCATTATCTTTTCGTTCACATAAATTGCCCACAACCCAAACATTGGCTTAACCGTAACATCAAGCGGCATTAGATGATCAAGAACAAAGTCGAACG
>JANLTD010000153.1:0-5541 GCA_031362765.1 Acidobacteriota bacterium
ATTTTTAATTGCGCTGACGGGCAATTCGGCGGCGGCTCAGGCGCAGGTAACATACCGCAAACTGTCGTTTAAGGATGAATTTAATAAATCAGCGAATTCGCCGATTGACACCGGTAAATGGACGGCCGAGATCGGCGGCGGCGGTTGGGGCAACCAGGAACTGGAATATTATACGAATTCGATTGAAAACGTCTATCACGACGGACGGGGTTCGCTCGTTATCAAGGCGATCAAGCTAAATCCGCCGCTCAACTTAACTTGCTGGTACGGACCGTGTCAATACACTTCCGCGCGGCTTGTCACGAAAGGGAAATTCGAGCAGAAATACGGGAAATTTGAGGCGCGGATAAAAGTGCCGCGCGGGCAGGGAATGTGGCCGGCCTTTTGGATGCTCGGCAACAACATTGACAAGGTCAGCTGGCCGGCGTGCGGCGAGATAGACATTATGGAGAATATCGGTCGCGAACCTTTGATAGTTCACGGGACGATTCACGGTTCCGGATATTCGGGCGGCAACGGCATCGGCGCGCCGTTCAGTTTGTCTAATAACGCCGCGTTTGCCGATGATTTTCACGTTTATTCAACCGAATGGAGCGAAAATGTGATTCGTTTTTATGTGGACGGGAACCTTTTTAAGACACTGACCCCAAGTGATATACCGCAGGGCACGACCTGGGCTTTCGACCATCCGTTTTTTATGATCCTGAATTTCGCCGTCGGCGGCGGTTGGCCCGGCAATCCTGATAATACTTCGGTGTTTCCGCAGACGATGATGATTGATTATGTGAGAGTTTATAAACGATAAGGCGATTTCGGATTTGGGATTTGGGATTTCGGATTGTAAGAAAATCCGAAATCCGAAATCCCAAATCCCAAATCAAATTGGGGTGTTTTGATGATGAAAATCCTTTGGTTAATTTTTATTTTGAGCGTTTTTATGATTGAAAATACAAACGCTCAAACGAGCGCGAAAACGGAACTTTCCTTAAATTCAGGTTGGAAGTTCCGCGAAGCGGGCAAAACCGAATGGCTTGCCGCGACGGTTCCGGGCTGTGTACACACTGATCTGCTTGACAACAAAAGAATCGAAGATCCGTTTTACCGCGACAACGAGAAAAATCTGCAATGGATCGGCAAAACCGATTGGGAATATCAGGCCGTTTTTATTGTTTCAGCCGAAACGTTGAAACGCCAAAATCTCGAAATCGTTTTTCAAGGTTTAGATACTTACGCCAATGTGTTTTTGAATGACAAGGCAATTTTGACGGCAGACAATATGTTCAGAACGTGGCGTGTTGATGTCAAAAACGCTCTCAAACCAGGCGAAAATGTTTTGCGAATTCGCTTTCGTTCGCCGATCAACGAAATTCTGCCGTTGATGAAAAAGCTCGATTACGAATTGCCCGCGGTCAACGATCAGGGCGAAAAAACCTCGCCTTACACGCGCAAAGCTCCGTATCAATACGGTTGGGATTGGGGACCGCGATTTGTCACGAGCGGCGTTTGGAAACCCGTCAATCTCGTCGCCTGGGACAATGCGCGAATCGAAGATCTGCAAATCAAACAGAATAAATTGACCAAAGAAACGGCAGATTTGAGTGCGATTGTCGAAGTTGTCGCTTCAACGGCGACGGACGCGACGATCGAAATTGAAAACACGAACGATAAAAAAATTGTCGCCGCAAAACAAGTTAAATTAACAAACGGTGTGAATAAGATCGCACTCGATTTTTCGCTTGTTGATCCGAAACTCTGGTATCCGATCGGGCTTGGTGAGCAATCTCTTTACACTTTCAAAGCCAAGATTTCTGTCAACAAAAAAGCGCTTGACACGCAAACGAAACGAACCGGTTTGCGCTCACTTGAACTCAGGCAAAAGCCCGATCAATACGGCATCAGTTTTGAATTTGTGATCAACGGCATTCCGGTGTTCGGGCGCGGCGCAAACTGGATTCCGGCCGATATTTTCCCGACGCGCGTCACCAAAGAGAAATATAAAACTTTGCTGACATCACTCAAAGACGCGAATATGAATATGCTCCGCGTGTGGGGCGGCGGAATTTACGAAGACGATTATTATTACGATCTGGCGGACGAAATGGGCATCCTTGTCTGGCAGGATTTTATGTTCGCGTGCAGTATGTATCCGGGCGACAAAGCGTTTCTTGACAACGTCCGCCAAGAAGCGATAGATAACGTCAAACGTCTCAGAAATCATCCGTCAATCGTCATTTGGGTCGGCAACAACGAGATCGAGACCGCGTGGGCGCATTGGGGCTGGAAGGACCGTCTGCCGAACCATATTTGGGACGATTATCTGAAACTTTTCGTGCGGCTTCTTCCGCAGGTTTTGGACGAATACGACACATCGCGCCCATATTGGCAAAGCAGTCCGAGTTCGAATTTTCAAGCGGATTCAGATTCGCAACGGATCGGCGACGTTCATTATTGGGAAGTCTGGCACGCCGAAAAACCTTACAGGGAATACGAAAAACAGTTTCCGCGCTTTATGAGCGAATACGGTTTTCAGTCGTTTCCCGAATTTGAAACCGTCAAAACCTACACGACCGAGGAAGACCGTGCAAGTATCGAAACTCCCGTTATGCTTGCCCATCAGCGTCATCCGCGCGGCAATCAACTGGTCAAAGAATATATGCTCCGCGAATATGATCAGCCAAAAGATTTCGAGTCGTTTCTATATGTCAGCCAGGTTCTTCAAGCCGAAGGAATCAAGATCGGCGCGGAACATTTCCGGCGCATTATGCCGCGCAATATGGGTTCGCTTTACTGGCAAGCGAATGATTGCTGGCAGGTCGCGTCGTGGTCGGGAATGGATTATTTCGGACGCTGGAAAGCCTTGATGTATTACACGCGCAGATTCTATGCGCCGATGCTCGTTTCGCCGCATATTGACGATGACGGCACGCTGAATATTTATGTTGTCAGCGATTCACCCGAAGCGAAACCGGCAAAGCTCGTTTTAAGTTTAATCGATTTCGGCGGCAGAATCTTGAGTTCGAGGCAACTCGATTTGACGATCGAACCGCTCAAAGGGAAATCTTATTTCACGCAAGCGGCGAGCGAATTCTTAGGCGGCACGGACCTTAAAAACGTGGTCTTGCTCGCCGAATTGAAAGCCGACGGCAAGACCGTTTCGCGGAACGAGTATTTCTTTAAGCCATTCAAGGAATTGAGGCTTTCGCCTCCAACGATTAAAACAAACGTCGCAGTTTATGCGAACTATTTCAGCGTTACGTTTTCGACCGACAATCTAGCGAAATCCGTCTATCTTTCAGGTTTTACGGACGGCTTTTTTACAGACAATTATTTCAATCTGATTCCGGGCAAGTCGGTACAAGTCGAATTTCACCCGAAAACGAAAATGAGCGTTGAAGAATTTCGCCGAAACTTAAAAGTTCGTTCGCTGATTGATGCTTTTAATTAACCTTTTTTGAAAAAAATATGAAAAACTTTTATGGTAAGACGCTGCGGATGATCGCACTGACATTGACCGCCTTGCTGGTTTTTAACGCTTCAATTTTTATCTCTGCTAAAACGGAGGCGGAAACAAGGCTGCCTTATCAAGATCCGCAGCTTTCGATTGATGAACGCGTCAAAGACTTACTTGGGCGAATGACTCTGGACGAAAAAGTCGCGCAAATGATGTGCGTTTGGATGCAAAAGCCAAACGACAATACCAAAATTAAAAAAGAACAATTGCCGTTCGGCGGTACATTTTCGCCGGAACTTGCAAGGCAAACAATGCCGAACGGCATCGGACAATTTGCGCGTCAGCGAGAATTATTTGATCCGAGAGGCTCGGCGGAGTATGCCAACGCTGCTCAGAAATGGCTTAAAGAAAATACCCGTTTAGGAATTCCGGCAGTTTTTCATGACGAAATTCTGCACGGTAATATGTCGGGCGGTTCGACGGTTTTTCCGGTTCCGCTGTCGCTCTCGTCAAGCTGGGATACGGATCTGATCTCGCGTGTCTTTACGGTTGCGGCGCGGCAGACACGCATTCGCGGAACGCATCACGTGCTCGGACCGAATATGGATCTCGCGCGTGAAGCGCGCTGGGGACGCACTGAAGAAACCTACGGCGAAGATCCGTATCTGACCTCGCGGATGATCGTTTCCCTGGTCAAAGCGATTCAGGGCAACGCGACGTATGCGAACCCGCGCATTGATGACACGCACGTGATCGCGACCGGAAAACATTTTGCCGGACACGGACAGCCTGAAAACGGAACGAACATCGGACCTGTAAATTTGTCGGAACGACTCTTGCGCGAAACGCATTTCGTGCCGTTCGAAGCGGCCGTTAAAGAAGCGAGTCTTTTCAGCATCATGCCCGCGTATCACGAAATTGACGGCGTTCCGGTTCACGCCAATCGTTGGATGCTCGATACGCTTTTGCGGAAAGAATGGGGTTTTCGAGGCACGGTTGTTTCCGATTATTACGCGATGACCGAACTCTTTGCGAGACATAAAGTGGCGATTGATAAAGCGGATGCCGCCAGACAATCGCTCGAAGCCGGACTCGATGTCGAATTGCCTGATCCGGACGTCAACAAGACTTTGGCCGAACAGGTCAAAGCGGGAAAAATTCCCGAAAGTCTGATCAATCAGGCGGTTTCGCGCATTCTGTATCAAAAATTCCAGCTCGGACTATTTGAAAATCCATACGTTGACGCGGAAAAAGCCGCAAAAATGACCGATACGAGCGACGACCGAGCGTTGGCGGCGGAAGCGGCGCGGCGTTCGATAGTTCTTTTGAAGAACGAAAGAAATGCTCTTCCCCTTGACAAGTCGAAATTGAAATCCGTTGCCGTGATCGGTCCGAATGCCGACCGCGCGCATCTCGGCGGCTACACTGATCCGAATCCGCCGCGCACGGTCAGCATTCTCGAAGGCGTCAAAAACAAAGTTGGCGGCGCGGTCAAAGTCAATTACGCGGAAGGCGTGAAAATTACCAAAGAAGGCGGAGATTGGTTTGGCGATACGAATACATTGAACGATGCGGCGAGCGATCAAAAATTGATTGACGAAGCCGTCAAAACCGCCAAAACTTCCGATGCCGTGATTTTGGTGATCGGCGGAAACGAAGACACCAACAAAGAAGGCTGGGCGGAAAACCATCTCGGCGACCGCGATTCTTTGGAGCTTGTCGGCCGACAAAACGATCTCGTCAAAGCCGTTTTGGCGACCGGTAAACCGACCGTTGTCTTTATGATAAATTCGGGACCGCTCGCGATCGGGTTTGTCGCAGAAAACGCGCCGGCAATTCTCGAGGGTTTTTATCTCGGCGAAGAAACCGGCACGGCGGCGGCGGATGTCCTTTTCGGTGATTACAATCCGGGCGGAAAATTGACCGTTTCATTTCCGCGTTCGGTTGGTCAGTTGCCAATCTATTACAATCGCAAACAGTCGGCGCGGCGCGGTTATTTGTTTTCGACGACCGAACCGCTTTTCCCATTTGGCTTCGGTTTAAGCTACACGACTTTCAAATATTCAAACCTGAAAATCACGAAACCCAAA
>JANLTD010000185.1:0-3576 GCA_031362765.1 Acidobacteriota bacterium
TAGGCGGTAGTGCAAGATTTCCAGTAACCAACGAACATTTTAATTTTAGAACCGTCCTAGAATTTCCTACTTTTCCTGTGGGTTTAGATGGTACAAGTCTATTAAAACTAAAATACAAAAGAGTTGATGCCGAAGAATGGGAAGAAGTGGGTGAATACCCAATAATAATTAAACACCAAAAAGAAGGTGCTAATGCCGCAGACAAAGTTGAAAACGAACAAGCAGTCGAAGCAGAACAGCCAGTCGCGTGAATTTGATAAATTCAAAGAATTTACTCGACAACTCGTTAATGTCCCGAAAGAAAAAATTAACGAGCAAGAACAAAAATACGAACTCCAAAAACAGAAAGAAAAGGCTAATCGCTAACCTTTTTCTTCCCTCTCTTTTCCCGCTTAAATTGTGGCTTGGAATTGCCTCGGATAATAACCTATAAGTTCTTCATAGGTTAAACGCTTCCCACTAATACATTTAAGAATTTCAAGAAAGCGGTCTTTGTCGTTTCCTTTGCGCTCGTTAAAGGGAAAAGTTTGTTCGGCAACATAACGACCGAGATGAAACGGCTCGACCGAAACATAAGTTCCTTTGAGTGCTCGCTTGAGCAGTGTCCAAAAGTTTTCGGTGCCGTTTGTGTGGACGTTTCCGCGAACATATTCGGCAATGCCGTGATTGACAACTTCGTGAAGGTAATCAGCAGCTAAACCTTGATAACTTTTCCATTCGTCGGTGATAAGGTTTGAACCTTTTTCGACTTTGGCTTTAACTTCGCCGTGAAGGGTTTCTTTGGTCAGATCGTTAATGACTTTGGCCGAAACTTTAACCTTTCTTTCGAGGATGCCCATCACGGCAGTTTTGCCGACCGAACCGCGACCTTGAATTTTTTGTTCGCGTTTCCATTTGTGCATATTCTTTGACAGACCGCCGATAAAAGTTTCGTCGGCTTCGACTTCACCGGAAAGTTTTTCGATTGAACCTGTTTCCATTGCTAAACGGATTCGGTGAAGCATAAACCAAACGGATTTCTGAGTGATACCGATTGCTCGGTGAATCTCGTAAGAACTGACACCGTTTTTGCAATTAGTAATCATCCAGATCGCGCAGAGCCATTTATCTAAACCAATCGATGAATCTTCAAAGATAGTGCCGACCTTAACCGAAAACTGTTTTTTACAGGCTTTGCACTTCCAGATTTTGCGGGTGGAAAGAAAAGATGTTTGACTGTTTTGGCAACGCGGACAAATCGCAACGCCATCAGTCCAACGAAGTGAAGCAATAAAATTGATGCAAATTAAATCGTCTGAAAAATACTTGATTGCGCTTTGCAATGTTTTCGGTGTGTTATCTTCAACCATATAAGGAGTTTAACTTTTTTGGTTAAAGTCAAGGTGAGTCAAGTATATTATCACCCAAAAAAGATACAGTTTTACGAAGTAAGGAACTTTTGTTTCGAAGCAAATACGTTTTGCTTCGAAGCAAAGTGATTCGGCTTCGAAGCGATGCGCCTTGTATTCAAAGCAATGCTATTTTGCTTTGAAGCGAAAAAGCATTGATTCGAATTAAAATTTCTTTGCTTCGAAGCAAATCGGTTCGGCTTCGAAGCAAATGGATTATGCTTCAAAGCCGAAATGTTTTGCTTCGAACAAAAACCACTTTATTGCGGTTAAAAATGACTTTTTTGCGATGAAAAATCATTTTTTTTGCGGCTTCTGCGTATTCAACAAAGAACCGTGGTTTTCTTCAGAAAATTTCCCTTTTTATGTCAGACCCCGCTTAAAATTTGCAAATTATTGTATCTAATGTTCTTTTCGTCGCCGTCCCGGTTTTAGAAAACACGGCCGGCCGATACTCTCCGCAAACCACAAAAATAATTTATATTTTTTTTACTTTTAATAAGCAATTTTTCGCAAAAATTTTCCCGCCCGAATGTCTAGCTAGAAGTGAGACAAAATGTAAAGAAGGAGGCATTGTCTCACCGGTCTTTTTGATAAAAGATCAATCGAAAAATATGATAACTAAAATATACAAAATGTCGGACGCGGATTTTTCCGTTTGGCTTGAAAACTTTGAGAATGTGATTGACGAAAATCTCGCCGCCCTGAATTTAACGGCGGCGAATTTGACGGAAATGCAGACTCTCAAAGAAGAAATGAAAAATGCGCTTGCCGAAAGGCAGAGCGTCGAAGAAATGAAGCGGGCAAAGATCGCTGTCTTGCGCGAAAAACGCCGGGCAGCGTTAAAAAAAGTGGCTTATTACAACAAAATATTGCCCGCCAACGAAGCGATTTCAATCGAACTGATCGGACGGCTCGGATTGAATATCACCGTCTCGAATACGGCGACCGTCGAACCGTCGCAGCCCGTCGGACTTGTTGCCGAAAGCTTCGCGAACGGCATCAACGAGCTCAGTTGGAAGAAAAACGGTAATCGCGCCGGAACTTTCTACATCATCGAGGCACGACTTGAAACCGAACCGAAATTCGTTTACGTCGGAAGCACTTCAAAAACAAAGTTCGAACATAAAAACCAACGGCCCGGCGTGCGCATGTTCTATCGCGTCAAAGCCCTGCGCCACGACGAAGAAAGCACTTACAGCAACGAGGCGGTCGTCTATTAAAAGGGATGAGGGATGAGGGATGAGGGATGAATTTTCTCTTCCTTCGGAATTCGTGAACTTTAATAAACAAATAGCAATGGATGGCGCGCGCCTGAGAAACGCGCGTCTTTTCGGCTTAAAGCCGAAGGGCTCTCCTGGATTTTATTTTTCAAAGAACGTCCCATTGGTTAAAGCTTATGAGAATGCTGATGTAGAATATTGGATTATTCATCTGAAGAAAAAATAAATGCCTGACAGTCAATATCGCATTAAGTGTGCGACAAAACACTGCGGGAATTTAATCACAAATCGGAGACGGTGCTACAATAGCGGAATTGAACCGGTACAATCGGCTTCGTAATATATATTAGAAGTAATTTGTTATGCAAACTGAACTGATCGAAAAAATAATTCATCTCCCCATTGCCGAAAGAGTCGAGATCATCGAAAGAATTTCACGAAGCGTCCGCGAAGATTGGCGCGAAAATAAAGGTGAAAAACATTCTCTCGAAGAACGTAAAGCCGCGATCGAAAGGCTTCGCGGCATTGCCGCCGTTGACGGCAAAACTCCGCCGACCGATGAAGAAGTAAAGGAAGACTACATAAATTATTTGTCGGAGAAATATAAGAAGTTGAAGCAATAATTGGAGGTTTTAGAAAAATTATGTTGACGCAAAAAGAAATTTTAAACGAAATTTTTACGCTTCCGATTACCGAACAGTGTGAAATTGCCGAGACGATTAAAGACAACATCAAACAAAACAACGGAAACACCAAAAATGAATTATCAGTTGAAAAAAGGTTAGGACTCGTCAAAAGTCTTGCCGGAAGTTTGAAGATAGAAAATCCGCCGATGACCAAAGAAAAAGAACGTGAGATTATCTATGAACATCTTTCGAAGAAATACAAATAATGAAACTATTTCTAAAACATTTTAAAAACTTTCAGCCTCGTTCACGAGGCTTTCGCCGAAGGCGCAATTAGAA
>JANLTD010000191.1:0-3293 GCA_031362765.1 Acidobacteriota bacterium
ATTTTTAATCCCTTAAAACCGGCAGGCAAATTATCAAAAGGCAACTGCACCCTGTTTACATGATAATTGTATTTGTTGGTAAAGCCATACAGCAAGCTTCCAAACAAAGTGCTTCCGGCAGCCACACCCAGCCAGCTTAAAAAAACAGAACGGCTGATGCATTCTGTTTGTGCGGTATCAACATTTTTTGAACTGTACATCACTTTCAAAACCAGCCATTGAAATAAACGGCGTATGTCATCAATCAAAATAAAAAACAGCATGGTAAGTTTTGCCAAAAACAAACCGATGATCGTTTTCGCATCTTTTATTTCGCCGCTGGCAATTTTCGCAAACGCCTCTTCAAAACTGATTCTTTCGATTTCAATAAACTCGTCTTCATCCAAATTCTGCGAGGTTTCGGTCAGTTCGGTTGCCAAAAACAGATTCATCTTTTCGGTCAAAAAACCGGGCGAAACATAAAATTCACTGAGTTTTTCGATGTTTTTTGCCGTAAAACCGATTTCTTCTTCGAGTTCGCGCGCCGCACACGATTCGGGCGATTCATTTTCCTGAAGCGTTCCCGCGGGAATTTCAAGCAAGCGTTCCCCGGCGGCGTGGCGATATTGTCTGACAAAAGCGATCGTACGGTCTTCAAAAACAGGGATAATTACCGCACTTCCTTGATGATTAACGATTTCACGTTGGTAAAAAGCCCGACCTTCGCGGATTTCAGCGACCGAAACGTCAAAAACTTTGCCGGTATAAATCGTTCGGCTCGATAAAATTTCAGGTTTCATAAAAATTCAGTTATAATAAAGGTCAATTTTAGAAAATTAACACCAAACAAATCGCACTGTTTTACCTCGCAAAAATTTAGTTTATTTTAAGATCTCCCAAAGGAGGCTTTATGCAGATAATCGGATTAGCAACAGTCGTTCTTTTTTTGGCTTCTTTAGCGTCGTTTATTTCGGCGTTTTTGTATCCTGATTTTGTCAAAACAGGCGGCATATTAGGCGTTTTGTTTCTTGGCGTGGCGGCACTTCTGTTGGCCGTCACGATCATGAAAAGAAATAAAACCGAAAGGATCTAATTAATTTCGGCTAAAAGGGCGCGAACCATTTTCATATCTTCCCAAACTTCGCGTTTTTTTGAAGCATCACGGAGCAGGTACGCCGGATTAAACGTCGGCATCAGTTTGATGCCGTGAAAATCGTAAAATTCGCCGCGCATCTGCGTTATGGATTTTTTTGTGTTCAAAAGCACCTTCGTCGGCGTGTTCCCGAGCGAAATAATCAGTTTCGGCCTTATCGCCAAAATCTCTCGAACAAGATACGGCGTGAAAAATTTCAGGATCTCCGTCGTTAATTCATCGCCCGCCGAAATAAATTTGACGACATTCGTTAGATAAACTTCATCGCGTCTGAGTCCGATCGAAGACAAGATTTTAACAAGCAAATCGCCGATCGGACCCATAAAGGGCTTTTCCGAATCGGCATCGGGCGCGCCCGGCGATTCGCCAACGATGACGACCTTTGCATCAATTTTCCCCGTTCCGAAAATAAAAAATCTTTCAGGAAACCGTCGCTTGCCTTTTTCGAGCAATTCCTGATTTATTTCGTCAACCGTTTCGCTCGATTCGTCGGAAATTTCATCGAATAGAGAATTTTGCATAAGATTATTTGCCCACGAAACACACGAAAGAAACGAAAAGAAATCTTTAAGAGCTTCGTAATGCCTCAGTAAAAAGTTAAAGAAAGATCTATTGCCGATGTGCGGGCAGGCAAAATAAACTTCGGAGTGCCGCGCTATATTATCATTCGGAACAAGTGATACGTGATAAGTAGATTTTACCTATCACTTATTCCGATGGCAATCGCTTATATTTCTTAAAGTAATTTTCAACAATTGATTTATTTCTCTCTTTTAGTGGCTGGGCCTGGGCAAATCTAACTTTTAACTGACGCATTACAAAAGGTTTTCGTTTCTTTCGTGTGTTTCGTGGGCAAAATTATTTAATCGAATTCAAATAATCGCGGACTTTTTTCATATCTTCCCAAACCTCGCGTTTTTTGTGCGGGTCGCGCAGCAAGTAAGCCGGATGAAAGGTCGGCATGACTTTGACGCCGTAGAAATCCTGAAAGATTCCACGTATTTTGGTGATTCCTTCTTTTGTCCCGAGCAGGTTTTTCATCGCCGTATTGCCGAGCACGACGACGACCTTTGGTTTGATGACGGCGATCTCGCGCAGTAAAAAAGGTTTGCAGGTAGCGGTTTCATCCGGCAGCGGCGCACGATTTTGCGGCGGACGGCAGCGGTTGATATTGCCGATAAAAACGTCTTCACGTTTGATGCCAATGGCTTCGATGATCTTCGTCAAAAGCTGTCCGGCGCGTCCGACAAACGGTTCACCTTTCGCATCTTCATCCGCCCCCGGCGCTTCGCCGACAAACATCAGATCGGCTTGAAAGTTTCCGGTGCTGTGGACAACTTTTGTGCGGCCTTCGCAAAGCTGGCAGCGCTTGCAATCGCCGATCTCGGCTCGAATACCTGCAATCGTTTCGTCTGACTCGGGAAGCTTTTGCACTGCTTCGCCTAAAAGTGACGGTAATTGTTCGGATTGTTTCTTCGGCATTTTTTCTATTTCACGTGGTTGGTTTGATAAATTACTGGGAAAACTCGGCGGACGATTTTGCGGCGACGGCAAATGCGAGAGTTTTGTTGATTCCAAAAGATTTCGGCGCATCTTATTTTGCTCAGGATTCGAACTTTTCGGCTGCTCGACAACCTTCTTCAAGATCGTCTCGGTCGGAATAAAACGCTCTAATCTTTCCTGCGGAATTTCAGAGTTCGGACTTTGGACTTCGGACTTCGCACTTTGGACTTTGGTCTTTGAACTAAAACCTATTTGAGGCAGATCAACGCTCAAATTTTCCACGCCAAGCTCTTGCAAATACAAGATGTGCTCTTTCACATCGGCTAACAATGTCGAAAACTCGCTGTTCATTTATGCCTTAGTTTTAACACTTCGTCTAAAATCTTGTCAGCCAATTCGCGCTTTGACATCAGCGGCAGATCAATTTCCGTCGAGCGCGTGATGATCGTTGCAATGTTTGTATCCGAATTAAACCCGGCGCCTTTTTGCGTGATGTCGTTGGCAATGACCATATCGAGATTCTTTTTGACCAATTTAGATTTGGCGTAAATCGTGACCTCATTCGTTTCAGCCGCAAACCCGACGACGAGCAGGGAACCGTGCCGATTGCCGGAAACATTCGATAAAATATCCTTCGTTCTTTCGAGTTCCAAAGTCA
>JANLTD010000206.1:0-7171 GCA_031362765.1 Acidobacteriota bacterium
AGCAATACTTTTCTGCTCAGAAAATTGCATCAATTAACGGGCATTGTGCCGCTCGGTATGTTTTTTTTCGTTCATATGTTCACGAATTCAAAGGCGATGAACGGCGAAGGCGTTTTTGAAAAAGCCGTGCAGGAGATTCACGATATACCGTATTTGCTCTTTATCGAGATTTTCGGTATTTTTCTGCCGCTCGTTTTTCACTCGGTTTACGGAATAATAATTTCGACCGAAGCGCGACCGAATATCGGAAACTATCGCTACGGACGCAATTGGTTTTACATTTTTCAGCGCGCGACCGGGATCTTTCTTTTCTTTTTTATCTTTTTCCATATTCTGAATTTTCGCTTCGGCTTGATTCCGGGACTTAATCCAACCGCGATTGCGGGACACGCCGCGCAGTCTTTCGACATTGTTGCGCGCGAATTTTCGATTCCGTGGGTGACGGCGATATACATTTTGGGAATCGCGGCGACCGCCTGGCATCTGGCTTACGGATTCTGGCTTTTTGCGGTTGATTGGGGAATTATCATCGGCGAAAAAGCGCAAAAATATGCGCTCTACGGTTGTCTGGCGCTCGCCTTCGGACTTTTTGCCGTCGGCACCAACGCGGCGTTTGCGTTTGTTCGCCCGTGCGGGTTGTTGCCGAAAGCGCTCTGCGAAGAATCAAAACCGGCTGAAAAGAAGAAAACGGAAGAGATAAAGAAATTTTAATTATGATTGAAGGTCGCCGATGGAATGACCAAGACCGTTATGGCAATGAAATTTATCTGACCGAGGAACGATGGGAACATATTGTGTCGCCGACGAACCATCCCGAAATGTCAGACTACGAAAATGAATTGCGGGAAACAATTCGGACAGGTCGCCGAAAACAAGAGATGCTCAATCCGCAAAAGTATCGCTATTCGAAACAGTTTGATAATTTGACCGCAAAAAATACGCACATCGTCGCGGTTATTTTTCTTCGTTTTTTTGAAGATGAGAAAGGCGAATTATTGGCGAATAATTTTGTTGTAACGGCTTATCAGAAAAAGGTTTGGTGAAATTATGGAAAAACCGATTTTCAAATATGATGAACGGAGCGACACGCTCTATGTTTCATTTGGGACGGGCGAAAAAGGAACGGGAATTGAGTTAAACGAACATATCCTCTTGCGTGTCGATCTGGAAGAGCGTCGCGCTGTCGGTCTGACGTTGTTTGATTATTCGGTTTTGGCGCAACCGACGGAAATCGGTTTCCGCAGTTTGCCTTTGAATGGTTTGGAAGAATTGCCGCCGGACGTGCGCGAATTGATTATCGAAATTTTGCGATCTTCGCCCGTCAAAGATGTTCTGTCATTATCGGCTTACACGCCTTCAATGATTGAAACGATTCCGATCAC
Organism: Acidobacteriota bacterium; assembly: GCA_031362765.1. GTDB lineage: Bacteria > Acidobacteriota > Blastocatellia > Pyrinomonadales > Pyrinomonadaceae > JAFDVJ01. Next base: position 1,383 of record JANLTD010000206.1, read on the forward strand.
GTCTTTGCAGCATTCGATGTTGGAACATCGAGCGATTTAGGTAAATTTAATTTAGAAAAAAATATGGCTTCAAACGGATTAAAAATAGCGATTGTCGGCGGCGGATTAGCGGGGCTGGCGGCGGCGATGAAGATCGCCGAACAAGGTCACGATGTTGATCTGATCTCGGTCGTGCCCGTCAAACGTTCGCACTCGGTTTGTGCGCAGGGCGGCATCAACGGCGCGGTCAACACGAAAGGCGAAGGCGATTCGCCGTGGAAACATTTTGACGATACGGTGTACGGCGGCGATTTTTTGGCGAATCAGTCGCCCGTTCAGCGAATGTGCGAAATGGCGCCGCAGATCATTAATTTATTTGACCGGATGGGCGTGCCGTTTTCGCGCACCCAGGAAGGTCTGATCGATTTCCGGCGTTTTGGCGGAACGCTTCATCACCGCACGGCATTTGCGGGTGCCTCGACCGGACAGCAGCTTCTTTACGCTTTAGATGAGCAGGTTCGCCGTTATGAATCGGCCGGACACGTTCAAAAATGGGAAGGTTGGGAAATGCTCTCGCTTGTTTTGGACGATTATCAGGTTTGCCGCGGGCTGATCGCGATGAATCTGCAAACGCTCGAACTAAGATCGTTTGTGGCCGATGCGGTGATCATGGCGACGGGCGGACCCGGAATGATCTGGGGCAAATCAACCAATTCGCAAACCTGCACGGGCAGCGCGGTTTCCGCCGCGTATCAGCAGGGCGCGAAATACGCGAACGGCGAATTTATACAGGTTCATCCGACCTCGATTCCGGGCGAAGACAAACTTCGTCTAATGTCGGAATCGGCCCGCGGCGAAGGCGGACGCGTTTGGGTGCCGAAAAATCAAAACGATGCGCGCGCCCCAAAAGACATACCGACCGAAGAACGCTGGTATTTCCTCGAGGAAAAATATCCGGCTTACGGCAATCTCGTGCCGCGCGATATTGCAACGCGCGAGATCTTTCAGGTTTGTCTGGAAGGCTACGGCGTCGGCGGCGAAAATCAGGTTTATCTCGATCTGACGCATATTCCGGCGGAAACTTTGACGCGCAAACTCGGCGCGATCCTTGAAATTTACGAAATGTTCGTCGGCGACGATCCGCGTTATGTGCCGATGCGCATTTTTCCCGGTGTTCATTATTCGATGGGCGGACTGTGGGTTGATTTCGAGCAGCGCACAAATATTCCCGGACTTTTCGCCGCCGGCGAATGCGATTATTCGATCCACGGCGCCAATCGTTTGGGCGCAAATTCGCTTGTTTCGTGCGTGTACGGCGGCTTTACGGCCGCGCCGTCGGCGATCGAATATGCCAAAAACGTCGAACGCGGCGCCTCTGAGACGAACGGTATTCACGAAGCGGAATTAAAGAAACAACAGGAAATCAACGACCGGATCATCAAAAATGAAGGCTCGGAAAATCAGTATAAAATTCACGACGAACTCGGTAAATGGATGACCGACAACGTGACGGTCGTCCGCTATAACGACCGTTTGAAAGCGACCGACGAAAAGATTCTCGAACTCCTTGACCGTTATCAGCATATTTCGATCAACGATTCGAATCTGTGGGCGACGCAAGCCGTTCCGCACGCGCGGCAGCTTTGGAATATGATGCAGCTTGCCAGAGTCATCACGCTTGGGGCACTCAACCGCAACGAATCGCGAGGCGCACATTACAAACCTGATTTTCCCGAACGCAACGACGACGAATTTTTGAAAACGACGATCGCCGAATATTCGGATGAATCGCCGATTTTGAGTTACGAAGCGGTTGACATCGGTTTGATCGAGCCGCGAAAGCGCGATTATTCAAGCGGCAAGAAAGCGAAAGCCGCGCAAGTTCCGCAGACAGGAAGCGAACTGAAACCGAAAGACACGAGCCGCGAAGAAATAGTTAATGAAAATGACGCGAAAATAAAAGAAGGCGAATCATTTAAGCAATAAGTTTAGTTGAATTTGAAGAGAATTTATGAGCGAAGCAAACGGACACCACGAGAAAAAGAGATTAACAAGCCCGCCGCAGATGATCGAGATCAAGATCCAGCGGCGCGAAAACCTTGAGTCGGACGTGCATTGGGAAACATTTGAAATTCCGTACCGCAAAAATCTCAATGTTATTTCGGCCTTGATGGAGATCCGCAAAAATCCGGTCACGAAAGACGGCCGCGCAACCACGCCGCCGGTTTGGGATATGAGCTGTCTCGAACAGGTTTGCGGCATTTGCACGATGGTCATTGACGGACGTGTGCGTCAATCGTGTTCGGCGTTGGTTGACGATCTGCTGCTCGCGAGCGGCGGCAACACGATTAAACTTCAACCGATGTCGAAATTTCCGAATGTTCGTGACCTGAAAGTAGATCGGTCGAAAATGTTCGACCATCTCAAACAGGTTCACGCCTGGGTCGAACTTGACGGAACTTATGATCTCGGTCCGGGCCCGCATATCTCGAACGAGGTCGCGCAGGAACGCTACGCCTATTCGCGCTGTATGACGTGCGGCTGCTGTCTCGAAGCGTGTCCGCAATATCACGACGATAACTACATCGGGCCGCAGGCGATCGCGCAGGCAAAACTTTTCAATATGCACCCGACCGGCAAAATCACGATCGAAGAACGCCTTGACGGCTTGATGGGCGCCGACGGAATCACCAATTGCGGCAACGCGCAAAACTGCGTCCAGGTTTGTCCGATGTCAATTCCGCTGACCCGCGCGATCTACGAAACAAACCGCGACATTACGGTCAACGCGCTGTTTGGCTGGTTGAAAAAGTAGAAAAGTGAAAACAAACGTCCAAAAAGTGAAAAGGTGAAAAAGCAATTTCCACTTTAAGAAAAAACTTTTTCACTTTTTCACTTTTAAGCCCTTTCACTTTTCATTGAATCGTTGAAAGAACGGCGACATCTTCAAAACGGCTTTCGGGGATGTTTGCGATGCCGTTTTCGTTGAGAAAATACTGAACTTTTTCAAACGACATCGGTGCGGCAAAAAAGTAGCCTTGAGCGCCTTCGCAATTGAGTTTCTTCAGTTCGTCAAATTGCGCCTGGGTTTCGACCCCTTCGGCGATGACCTTCATCCCAAGGTTGCGCGCAAGCATCACGATTGTCCGGACAATTTCAGTGTTTCCGCCGTTTGACTTGATCGGACTGATAAAAGAACGGTCAATTTTCAGCGTTGTGATCGGAAGTTTCATCAGATAATTGAGGTTCGAATAGCCCGTGCCAAAATCGTCAATGTTTATTTCGATGCCGACATCACGAAGCTGATTAAGCATTTCGATGGCTTTATCCTGATGCTCAAAAAATACCGATTCGGTGATTTCGAGTCTCAATTTATTGCCCGGAAATTTGGTGTCTTCTAAAATTCGTTTGATTTTGGTGACCAGCGTCGGATTGGAAAATTGTTTGCACGAAAGATTGACGCTCAGCATCAGGAGCTCAGAATTAGGCATACTATCTTTGAGCGAATACATTTGCGAGCAGGCTTTTCGCAAAATATGTTCGCCAAGCGCATCAATCAAACCGATCTCTTCTGCTAATGGAATGAATTTGGATGGTGGAATACTGCCTAACGCCGCATGATTCCAACGCGCCAACGCTTCGAACCCGTCAATTCTGCCCGTCGCCATTGAATATATCGGCTGATAATTTAAGTAAAACTCGTCTTTTTCGACCGCCCGCCGCAGATCGGTTTCGAGTTTAAGAATTTCTTTGACGGCTTCGTGCATATCCTGGTCAAAGACTTCGTGACGCGCTTTTCCGGCGCGTTTCGCCTGATACATTGCTGTATCCGCGTCGCGCATCAGGTCTTCGGGCAGTCGGTGATTTTCGGTCGCGTTCAATATTCCGATACTTGCCGAACTATAGACTTCGTGTCCGTCCAAATCGAACGGGATCAGGAATTTTTCCTGAATGCGTTCGGCAATGCGGATAACTTCTTTTGACTCGTATCTTCCCTCGACAAGGATCGTAAATTCGTCGCCGCCAAGCCGCGCGACCATATCTGACGGTCGCAGACATTCTCGCAGACGTTCTGAAATTCCAATCAGAAGCTGGTCGCCGATCAGATGTCCGAGACTGTCATTGATGACCTTGAATCGGTCAAGATCAATAAAAAGAACGCTGACTTTATAGTTTTCATCACTGTGTTTCTTCTCAAGCGCCTGATCAAGTTTCAGCATAAAGCGTGCGCGATTCGGCAATCCGGTCAGCGCATCGTGGGTCGCTTCGTATTTAAGCTTTTCTTCGGCGCGTTTTCGATCGGTGACATCCTGAAGCTGGAAAATCAGATTAGGTTGTTCGGATGCGGAATGGCTGGTTGTCGAAACGCTCCACGAAACCCAGACCGTTTCCCCTTGTTTGTGAAGATAACGCTGCTCCATCTGACAACTCGGGACCTTGCCCGAAATCAGTTCGTGAATTTTTATCAAGGTATTTCCCAGATCTTCGGTAAAGATCATTGATTGAAAATCGCGGGTTAAGAATTCTTCTTCCGTATAGCCTAAAATTTTGCAAAGCGCGCGATTAACTTTGAGCCACACGCCGTTTGGCGAAACAAGTGCGATGCCGATCGGCGCGTAGTTAAACGCGCTGCGGAAGCGTTCTTCAGATTCGGTCAGCGCAACAGATTGTTTTTCGAGAATTTCAGCGTGTTCTTTGGCTTGTTCGGCCTGTGTCAGCGACATCTCAACATTTTTGAGATACATCCGATAAGTGAGATAGAGGAAGAGAATGATCGGAATTGTCGCGATCAGCGCGGAAAAACCAACGTAGTCAACCAACTTTACCAAAAGCCCGGCGCCCAGTGCGCCGATCGAATAGGTGATAAAGATCCACAGATAATGGGTTTTCCAGGTTTCCCACCACGGCTTTTGGCTTTTTAATGCGCCGTAAATCGACGACAAACCCGTATTGGCAAAAAATTGTACGAGAGCGATAATGGAAACAGTAATAATAAAGTCGTTGATCGCGTGTCCGTGAAGCTCGGCTTCCGTATCAATCCCGAATAAACGAAGCGCAATAACGACAACTGAAGTCGAAAGAGCCATCGCGCCGGCGTTGAAAAAGACGGTGATCTTTTTGTTGCAAAAACGCCATGCCGAACAAAAAGCCTCGACTCCCGCCAACAGAATCGCAACTTCTCCGCCGAAATAAAGCAGCGCGAAAAAGATAAAAGTATCGGAAACCGAGATATGTGATTTGAATTTGGGAAGCTGAATTGTGATGCGTGAGCCTAATCCGATGGTAAAAGCAGCTAAAAATAAAAATCGCAGGTCAAGTTTGTCGAGCGGAAGGTTGACCACGGCGGCAATGAGGCAGAGAAAGCCGACGGCGATTACTGCGTACATATACTTATTGGTCTTTGCCTGCGTTTTCATAAACTTTAGAGGGGTTTGATCTATTATTTAATTCATAACCGTTGAATTATTAGTTGACTGGATCTTTTGACTGATAATTATCGGATTTTACACATTGAAGTTCGTCTCGTTGGAATTCTTAAATTATAGTTTGGAAAACATTGGTGGGCGAATAAAACCTAGAAAAGGTATGGACGGCTTGTGAAAGCCAAGAATCATTATGGACAATATTTTCTTTTTTGTCCATACCTTTTTTTCTAAATATTTCAAACAAACATTGTTACGCAACAATCTTTGGATTTGAAACCGGCTCGTCGATAAGCATTGTGCGCTTGCTGAAAGTCAACATTGCTCAATAAACAGACGTTACTTACTTTTTCAAGCAGCGTTCTGCTCAATTGCGATAAACAGTCC
>JANLTD010000304.1:0-2634 GCA_031362765.1 Acidobacteriota bacterium
CAAGCGCAATCGGGAACGAGCATTTTTTCGGCTAATTTTTGAAAGGCTTCCTCGACACGTTCGCCTGATTTCGCGCTGGTCCGAAACATCTTCCAGCCGTATTGCATCATATTTTCGAGTTCGTTCGGCAGGATTTCAAACTGTTCGTTTAAGTCGTTTTTGTTGAAAAGCACCAGAAACGGCAGTTGTCCGACCTCGCGCTCGACCATTTGCTGAATCGAAAATGCCGTGATGAAAGTCTCGTGACGCGTCAGATCAACGACGATGAAATAGGCGGACGCACCGCGCAAAAAAGCCGGACGAATTTTGAAAGTGTCGTCTTCGCCCTGCAGATCCCAGAGCAGAAGATTAACTTCGGTGTCGCCGACCGTGACCAATTTTTTGTCAATTTTGACGCCGATTGTCGAGTGATATTTTTCCGAATAGATGCTCTGCACAAACCGGCGGACAAGACTCGTTTTGCCCACGCCCGTTGCGCCCAACATACAAACTTTTTTTTGAATTGCCATTATTCTAAGAAGACCTGAAACTTGACCGCACATTCCGACGAATTTCCGCCCGCGCCGACTCCGACGGCTTTAAAGTTTTGTTTATATTGCTTTAAATTTTCGGATTTTGCAAAGAATTCCGTCAAAATTTTATCGGCCCGCGACTGACTGATCTGGGCATTTACCTCATCTGTCCCGCTCGCATCGGCGTGTCCTTCAATTTCAACCCGAAAGTTTTTTTGCGAGTTTTTTGCCAAATCACCCAGATTTTCAAAATCGTTTATCAATTTACCAAGCATTTCTTCTTGCTTTTCCGCAAAATTGGTCGTACCGCAGTTAAATGCGATGCTTTTCGATTCAATTTCGGCTTTCAAGGTTGAAAACCCGACCCGAAATTCCCTTACGCCGGCGATGGCAACCGCGAGTTTCTTCACTTCGTTAAACCATTCAGGGGCGGCGACACCTTCGGCAGTTAAAATTCCGTTTTCAAACGAAAGATTGACCGTCGGCGGCGGATTGAGCAATATTTTCGCACGCTGAAGTACAAATTGCGGATTCAAATCCTGAAACGCGCGCCAGTGAAACGCAACATCGTCTTTTTGAAAGCCGTAGTCGCTCAGAACCGCGTCAGGATCTATCGCGAGATCATCGCGCAAACCTTCGATCTCGTGTTTGAACCAGCCGCGATTTGCTTCCGTCACGACGATTCCCGGTTCGGTTCGTAATCGTGCCAAAAAATTCGACCAATGCCAATAATCCCGAATGAAAAAAAATCCGCCGACCAGGATCAAAATCGCCAAAATGCCCGCTAACACGTTAAACGGCGTGAAGAATTTGCCTTTCGGCTCATCTTTTTCACCGAGCTGCATTTGCAGACATTCCTGCAAAACAGGTTTCGTGTCATCAAAGATCGAAGTGTCGCCCTCAAATCTAACCAGATCGCCTTCCTGTTCAAATTGAATCTGTTCGATCGCTTCGAGGAAAATTTCGCGCAGATTGAGCGGCGCGTTGCCGCGAATAACGGCGGCTAAGATCGCGTCTGGGCTGTTTTCGATCCAGATCGAAAAATCCTTGACTCTCAGCGAGTCAAGCGTCGCGTCTTCCGACGTTTGAAACGAATCGTGAACAAAATCCTGAATCGCTGTCAGCATCGCCGAAACCATCTCGCCGTCCTGTGTTTCCGACGCCTTTATCGAAACGTGCTGAAGCAGAATTCCGGTCTTTTTGTGGATCAAAAAAACCTGTTCGACGCGGTAGAGCAAACTATTGAGCATCACAACTTCGGCAAACGGTTTGCCGGTCTGCATCGCTTCCAAACGCCATCTCAAGCCTTTTGGAGAAAGACTGTTTTCGAGCGTTTGGTTCAACGATTGAATCATTTGGCTCAATGCTTCGGCAATCGCCTTGCGAATCGCCGGACCGATGATCGGAAAGATCGCTTCGGCTAAAATTCGCGGATTTCGCTGGACAGACTGCCGAATATTTTCTTCGACGATCGGCAAGGTCGCTTCCGATAACTGATTGTCTTTTTGGGCGCGACGCTTCAGCGCGGCCGGCAAAACCTCGCTAACCTCTTCCGATTGAATTAGAATCTTGCGAAGTTCGCCGAGTTCGTTTGGCAAGTTTTCGCCGTTTGCAGATATTTCGGGCGCGTCGGAATTTTTTGGGGAAACTTGCTTTTCCTTTTGTGAAATGCTCTGGGGCATATGTTTTGAGGGATGAGGGATGAGGGATGAATTTAAATCTTTTTTTCATCCCTCATCCCTTATCCCTCATCCCTTTTAATCGGTGTCCGGTAGTTTGAAATCGTTCGTCAAACGCATCGCCATTTCGGTAAAAAGTTCGGCAAGTGCGGTGCGGTCGGCTTTGTCGTCGCGGATCTCCGAAGATTCGCGTTCGAGCGAATTAAGCAGATCGTTATGACGTTTTTGAATTTCGTCCGATAAATTTTTCGATTGCGTCAAAATCTGCTGACGCAAATCGCTTTCCGATTTGGCGGCTTGATCATTGACATTCGTCACTTTTTTATCAAAATTATGCGACAGATCTTTGAGCTCGCCGGAAAGCTCCTTGACTGCATCGGCACGCGAATTTTGTTCACTCATTAAACGGTCGGTCAGGGATTTGACTTCCGATTTGATGTATT
>JANLTD010000373.1:0-2657 GCA_031362765.1 Acidobacteriota bacterium
TTTTTGTTTTGAGCATTAGCGGAATTTGTAATGCCAAACAATCCGCCAAATATCAATAAAGCGGCCAAAGTTGCGGTCAATTTTACATTCGAGTTTTTCATAATTCTATTTTAACTTCTTTTTGTCAGCCACTTTTTTGTCAGGCAACAGATCGCCCGTAAAAAATTCAATAATGTTTTTTCCGGTTCCGACAAATGGGATCGCGTCAAGACCTGAATTTATGACGCCTTTAACGACACCTTTTCTTTTGATGTCGTAACCAACAAGCCCGATTGCCATTACAGTTCCAAGATACGGAACTGCTTTTGCAATTCTTTTTGCCGCCATCCAGCCGCCGGCTTCTGCAGCTTTTCTTTTCAAATTCTTTTTGATTTCAGACATTATCTTTTAGTTCTTCACTCGCTTGATTTTATTCGATGCTTAAAGAATACTCTAAATTTGCACGAAGTTTCTACAATAAAGTTCCAATAAAGAAAAAATATGTCTCTGAAAATCGAGAAACTTTCAAAAAGATACGAGCAGAAATGGGCACTCAAAGATGCTTCATTTGAAGCAAACGAATCCGAAATTCTAGGGATTTTCGGTGTTACGGGCGCGGGTAAATCAACCCTGATTCGGATCATCGGAGGTACGGAACGCGGCAATGGCGGAACAATTCATCATAATTCAAACGAAATCACTTCACTTTCACCAGATGAGCGAAAGTTTCATTTTCCGAAATTAACAAATGAATCATTTTGGACAAAGTTTTTCAAAACCGGCCAAAAATCTAGTTTATCGGATGGCGAAGCTCAGACTTTGGCTTTGGAAGAAGCCCTCAGAACAACTTCCGGAGTTTTGCTTCTTGACGAGTCATTTTGCTATATGGACAGGCTTTTGCGATACGAAAATCACAATAAACTCAAGACCGCCGTTCGTGAAAAAGGTTTGGTCGTGATCGCCGCCACCAATGATTTTGAAGAAGCCTTAACGCTTTGCGACCGGATCGTCATTTTAGACAAAGGTGAAATTCTGCAAGCCGGAAAACCGGCTGATATTTATTTAAGCCCGAATTCATCCAAGGTTGCATACATTTCGGGTCGAAATAATTTAATTGAAGTGCGCCGTATTACCTCGAACAAAATCGAAATTCCTGAATTTCAAACTATCAAGGGCGATCATCGCCTTTTTACCAACAAAACCGACAAATCTAAATTTGCACCGATCAATCAAAACAATATTCTGTCAATTCGGCCCGAACATATTTCACTATCATTCGGCGCTTCTTTCCCGGAAGACAACCTTTTAAGGGCAAAAATTACCGATGTCATATTTCAAGGCGCAACCACTCTCGTTGGACTTGATGCCAATGGACTAAAACTCGAAGCTTTGGTTCTGCGTCTTGTCGGTCTCAATATTGGCGAAGAATGTATGGTCGGTCTGCCGCCGGACAGAATTTTGGTTCATAAAAACTAAACAAAAAAGGGTTCGCTCACAAAAGAACGAACCCTTTTTTTAATTCGATCACGGTTTTCGTTTTAAGGCACAAACGAATTCGGAACGGGCTGGTCGCCGGTTGTACCAAAATTTGTAATTAGTGTTCCAGATGTCGATCGATTGACGAACCACGTTGAATTTGCGGGACGGAAAACCGTCGGATCAAACTTACCGTCGCCGTCGTAATCACCCGGTGCCGGGCTATCGCCGGTGGTGCCGAACGGTGTGGAATAGAAAGAAAAATCTTCGCTCCTCAAAACAAACCAAAAACCTGTTGATGGCCTGAAAAATGCGGCGTCCGCTTTGCCGTCGCCGGTGTAATCGCCTTGTACTATTTTGTCGGTCGAAGTTCCGAATTGAAACGCGTTGGTTTGCCCGTTCGAACTTCGATTGATCCACCATTCGCCGACTGATGGCCGAAAAATTGCGATGTCGCTCCGGCCGTCGCCATCGTAATCGGCAACCGCCGGAACATCGCCGGTCGTTCCAAATTGCCGGATACTTGTACCGCCGGCCGAAAGCGATGTAAACCAGGTCGAATTTGACGGACGGAAGACTGTCGGGTCTCCTTTGCCGTCACCGTCAAAATCGCCAACAATCGGAAGATCGCCGGTCGTCCCGAACGGGAAAGAGAAAAACGAATTATCTTCGCTTCTCAAAATGAACCAAAATCCGGTCGAAGGCCGCCAAAAAGCGATGTCGGTTTTGCCGTCTCCGGTAAAATCGGCGGGAGTTAATTTATCGGTCGAAGAACCGAATGAAAGCGCGGCATTGCTGCCGTTCGATGACTTAAGATACCACCATTCGCCTGCCGACGGTCTAAAGATCGAAATATCGGTCTTGCCATCGCCGTCAAAATCGACCGGAGATCTGACGGTTGTCGTTTGTTCGTTGAAATTATAGCCGACCAGAGCAAAATGCTGGTCGGTTGAATCGGCATTCCCCAAAATCCCGTTGCCGTTCAAGGCAGTTGCACCAACGGTGATCGTGACCGGCGTTCCCGGCGCAATTCCGGCCGGCAGAAAAACATTTTCGACGTTATCAATTGTCGAGTTGCTGCCGCCAGTTGTTGAATTTCCGCCGCTGAACACATTTCCTTTATAAGTGTTGCCGCCAACCGTAACGGTTAAATCCAGATTATTGACAAGCGCCGGATTGCCAACGCCCGGCGGATCGGTCCA
>JANLTD010000395.1:0-2296 GCA_031362765.1 Acidobacteriota bacterium
GTTTTGTTTGGGCAAGCATTTGAGCAAACAAATTATCCGCTTGAAGCCGAACGCGAATTTAAACGGGCGTTAGTCATTAATCCGAAACTACCGCGCGCCAGTTTTTTTCTTGGGTATGTGATCTTGCAGCACGGCGGAAGCGAGAGATTAGCGGAAGCCGGCAAGGCGTTTGAAGAAGAATTAAAACTCGCACCCGCCGATTTTTACTCAAATTTCTTTGCCGGAATTGTCGCCTCTTCGGAAAACGATCATCAAAAAGCCGTCGGATATTTTGAAAAATCGGCAAAGATCCGTCCGGAAAGATCCGAATCTTTCCTGTTTCTCGGCGGCTCTCAGTTTGAGCTAAACAATCTGGTCGAGGCGGAAAAAAATCTTCGGCAGGCGATCAAACTGGTCGGAGCCGATGAAGGAAAAGACTTTCAATCGCGGCGCACGCATTTTATTCTTGGCCGTCTCCTGGCGAAAACCGGACGCAAAGAAGAAGCCGAGAAGGAATTAAAAATTGCCCGCGAGCTTCAGGAAAGATCTATCCAATCAGCCCGCGACGAGATCAGTCAGATTCTCGGACAGGTCGTTGGCGACACAAATAAAAAGGGCGGAAACGGTGAAAATCCGACTCCCGAAAAAATCGCTTTGACACCCGAACGCGCGGCGGGTTTAATCAAAATCAAAGCATATTTAAGCGAAGTCTTGGCACAGGCCTTTCATAATCTCGGTGTCATCGCGGTGCAGAACGGACAAACCGCCGAGGCGCTGGAAAATTTTGCATCCGCCTCAAAATGGAAACCCGATTTTCCGGGACTCGACAGAAATTGGGGCATCGTCAGTTTTCGCGCCGAACAATACGATCAGGCGGTCGCTCCGCTCGTGCGGCAGCTTAAATTGAACCCGAACGATAATTTGGCGCGGCAGCTGCTTGGCGCAAGTTATTATTTTACAAAAGATTTTGCCAAAGCGGTCGAGGTTCTCAAACCTTTTGAAGCGGGAATCACCGCGAATGCCGAGCTCGCCTATTTTTACGGGCTTTCGCTGATTCAGTTAAAACGCAATCAGGAAGCCATTCCGATCTTTACAAAACTGGCGGAAATTTCGCAAGACAAGACGGAAGCCTTATTTTCGGCGGCGCAGGGTTTTATGATCTTAGGCGATTATGAAAGATCCGTCAAAGAATTTCGCCGCGTCGTTTCGCTCGATCCCAATTTGGCAAAGGCGAATTATTTTATCGGACAATCGCTGATCCGTCTGAACCGTTATGATGAAGCGGAAAAAGCTTTTAGTCGGGAATTGGAACTAAACCCGGCCGATGTTTTGTCAAAATATCATCTCGCACTGACCTTGATCGAAAGAAAAATTGAAACCGACAAAGCGATCACCATTCTTGAACAAGCGATCAGTTTGAAAAATGATTATGCGGATGCCCGCTATCAGCTCGGCAAGATACTTCTCGAACGCGGTGAAACTCAGAAGGCGATCGAACAACTCGAAGCCGCCGCCGCCGCCGATGAAAATAAAGATTATATTCATTATCAACTGAGCATTGCCTATCGTAAGGTTTCACGCAAAGACGACGCCGACCGCGAACTGAAAAGGTATCAGGAATTAAAGGCCGCCAATCGAAAAACCGATTCGCCGATGTAAAATAATGAGAACGATCCGAAACAATCTTATTCGATCAACGACCATTTGTTTGATCTTTGTTTGTCTGGCGATTTGTGTTTCGGCGCAGGTCAAGACGGACAATAATTCGGTCCTGGCAAGTTTTGATAAAAAGATCGAAAACGGAAAACTTTCGGAGGTTGAAAATGACCTGTTCAATTATGTCATCGCCAATCCGAAAGACGCGAAAGGCTTTTCCTTGCTGGCAAAATTACGGCTCAAACAAGTTCGATTAAATGAAGCAAAATCTCTCTTAAACAAGGCTTTGTCGATTGATCCAGGGTTGCTTTCGGCAAAACTGACACTTGCTCAGGTTGATTTTCAGTCAGGAGAAACCGAACAGGCGCAAGGAATCGTCAACAGCATAACTGAACGTGATATTTCTGACGACTCCTTGCGCTTTGTGGCGGCGCAGATCTCGGCGCTGGTCGGTGATTGCCAAAAGGCGCTGATTTTGGTGGAAAACCTCCCGCTAAAGATCAAGAACGGCAAAGCTTTGCCGCTGCGCGCCGGCTGTTATCTGGAATCGGGCGACATCCAAAACTTCTCTTTGTTGATTCCGATGACAAAAACATTGGCACGGCAAGATCCGCCGGTGGCGATCCAATTGGCAGGCATTTTGAGTAAAGCCGCGATGCAC
>JANLTD010000431.1:0-3781 GCA_031362765.1 Acidobacteriota bacterium
CGCGCTTTGGTGCGTTCGGCTAAATGAAACGCTTCATAAGAATTTTTTCCGGAAACCAACAATTCAACCATCAAATAATATGGAGAAAGATATTGTTCAAAAAACGCTGTTTGTTGTCCCGTTCCTCCGGTGACTTGAAGACGCAGGTTTTCGTTCATCAAGATTGCATCACTAAAGTTCTGTTGAGCATCCCGGGTCCGGCCAAGCGAAAGGTTTGCCTTGCCGGCCGCGGTATAAGCCATAGACAAAACTTTACGTAAGCCAAGCGGACGAGCTAACTCAATGCTTCGAAGAGCAAATTCGAGTGATTTTTTGTGATTGCCTTGGGCGGCAAAGGTTTCTGCCATGTCTAAGGTGGACGTCGCCGTTGTAGCTGCGTCAGTTCCTGTGGAAATATCGACAGCTTTTTGTAGATATTCCAGTGCTTTGTCGTAATTTCCCAGCCCTTTATAGACCAATCCGATATTTTCCAGATTTATCGGATCTAAATTCTCTTTTTCATTCTTTATCCGAACCGATCGATCAAAATAATCCAACGCCTTTTCGAATTCGCGCTGGTCCAGATAAATGACCCCGATATTATTCAACGCCATCGACATTCCGTCTGTAGACTTAAATTTTTCATACCCCTGAAAGGCTTTTTCCGCATAATCCAAAGAAACGGTAAAATTTCCCTGCGCCTGATGAATAATGCCGATATTCAACAAAATGTGAGGCATTGAGGCTTCCCGACCGGTAGTTTTAGCCAAAGATAACTGCCGTTCCTGAAACTCCAATGCCCGGGCATAGTTACCCTGTTCTCCATAAATAAGTCCGATGTTGTTAAGAATAGTGCCGATGCCGTTGATGTAATTGATTTCTATTGATATTTCCAAACCCTTGAAATAATTATTGAGGGCCTGATCAAAATTGCCTAATGATACTTCTGCAAGCCCCAGTGCATTTCTGAGGGCAACTAAATCTCTTTTGTCATTCACTGAGTCAGTTATCGTCAAAGCTCTCTGGTAATAATCGACTGCAGTTTGAAAATCAAACTTGTCGCTATGAATATCGCCTAATTTTCTAAGTGCGACCGCCTTCTCACGTGTTGAATTTACGGCTTCAAAAAGTTTGTATGCCTGTTCGTAATAATCGATGGCGAGGTCTGTTTCGCGTTTGTATTGATAAATCCTCCCAATCTTATATAACGCCCGCGCTTGATCTTTTTTATCACCCGATTGCCGAAAAAGATCGGCTACCGCCCGATATCCTTCGATCGCCTGAACGGATGATTCATCAGTAGTTTGCGCCGCTAACAAATCTGCTTTGGCCATTGACTTGCCGGCGGCAACAAAATTTTCGGCGGTGGGGTCAGACGTTCTTAACTCGACAATTTTCACCTGATATTGCCCCGCCGGTGAATCTGTTTGGACCGAGGTTACTACCAAACGATAATCCCCTGACTCTCCGGAAATGAACCACAATGATTCCTCCGCTCGCGTTCCATTTGGACTATCGACCTCGAGCAGTTTTTTACCGTCCGGCGCGAAAAGCGTGACGACCACATCAACGCCTTTTTGTTCAGCCACGACGTACAAAAACTGGCCGGCGGCCATCGTGATGCGATAAACGTGATTTTCACCGCCCTTTAATTCGCGTTCAATCGGCTTATCGGGTTCAAGCAACCGGATGTTGTCCTGGGCTAGAGTTACGAGCGAAAAAATAAGAATTGCAAAAATTATCGAGAAGAATTTACAGAAAGACATTTGAGATCTCCTTTTGTCCGGACAATCAGCAGAAACCTGAATATACGGGAGATTATATAATTTTTTTTGAAATGTAAAGAAATAACTTCCGCAAAATCAATATCGCTCATTTTTTTCATCGTTAACCGATAGAACAGATAAGAAGCCTTTAGACGAAGAGTATTTAGTTTATGGATTTTGATCTCATTAAATTGAACGTCGGGGAGATTCCGTTTGTTGGCATGGAAATGCGAATTTCGGAATTTTCTTTGGCAAAGTGCTTCAAATCCAAAATCGAAGCCTCTTATTTATGAAGCCCTCCTTAATGCCTGGACGATGAGGCAGAAAATGTTAATAATTGGCGAATAAGCCAAACAATAGGAAATAAATATGAAAAAGAAACAATTTGCGAATTTTATTTTTGCAGCTGCAGTTTTACTTTCGGCGGCTGTCATCGGCAATGCCCAGATTTGTCCCGGTGCGCCCGGCTGTCTCGACCCGACATTCGGAACCAGCGGTATGAACGTGATCAGTCCGCCACTTGTTGACGATCTGTCAGCCAACTCCGCCCTTGACATGGTTTTTCAGAACGACGGCAAGATCGTGATACTTGCCCGAGCCAAGGATACGGCATCTTCGTTTCAAAATGTATTGGTGCGTTACACGGCTGATGGTCAAGTGGATGCGACATTTGCTTCGGGCGGATTTTTGTATATTCCGTCAGTCGCATATGGAGGCTCGTACGTGCGACGGCTTATTAAGCAAAACATTAGCGGACAGGAGAGGTTCGTAGTTGCCAGCGGCGACAAATGCGGCGGAGTCGACTGCATTAAAGTGCAGCGTTATACAACCGCCGGCACTCTGGATTCAAGTTTCGGAACGGGAGGCGTAGCGACCGTGCCGAGCGCTGGTCGTATTATAAATGCGGCGGCGGTGCAAGCCGACCAGAAGATCCTTCTCGGGTCTCCCCAATATTCGCTCATCCGCTTAAACGCCAATGGTTCGCCCGACACTTCGTTCGGTCCGAACGGGATCGCGACCTTTAACGACTCGAAAATGCTTATTACCTCAATAGTTGCGCTACCGGATGGGAAGATACTTACCGCCGGGACATATCTAAGCGTAAATTCCGGAGATCTTTACGTTGCACGGTTTACGTCGAATGGAAGATCGGACGGGTCATTTTCTACTCAGGGGAAAGTGGTCATTGATTTTGCCGGAATGGACGACTTCGCCCGGGCACTTACGGTTGATCCGGCGGGCAATATAATCGTGGTCGGCAGTGCGAATATCGGAGGTCCGATGTCTTCACCGCAGGGATGGGACGCTGTTATTGTCCGTCTCACATCAAAGGGAGCTTTGGACAAGAATTTTGGCACGAACGGAAGGACAGCCTTTCTTAATATCGGCGGAGGGGAGGATTCTTTTCTATCGGTGGCGATTCAATCGGACGGCAAGATAGTCGCTACGGGGAAAGGCACTCTGCTCGGTAATAGTACAGACATTCTCGTCGCCCGTTACAATACCAACGGGACCCTCGATTCGACGTTCCATAGTGATGGATGGCACCTTACTGACATCTATGGCGGCGACGATAAAGGTATGGCAGGACTTATCCAGGTCGATCCGGGATGTTCGTGCAGCAAGTTGGTCGTCGCAGCAACCGCTCTGACGGGAGCAGCGAATGTTGACCCGCAGTACATCGCGGCGCTTAGATACAAGTTGTAAATAACGCAGTATTGGATTGATGAAGGGGACGATCCAGGTGATCGTCCCTGCCTCGCGAATTATTGCAAATTTGACCCTGTTTGTAGTGCCAGCAGCCGATAATCCGGTTTGACCCAATCTGCGGCTGTGAAAAGATCATCGCGGTTGGTAAGGTTTCCTCATCCTTCCTCATTTTTTTGCGGGAGAGAAAACTATTGATGCAAATATACGTCCGAGGTAGTATCAAAAGTTGTGGAAATGGAAAAAAGGTAAAAATAGCGTATCCTTGTTTTGATCAAAAAACATAACAGGTTTGAAGCCTGAAAAGGAGATACGCTATGAAACAAAAA
>JANLTD010000445.1:0-4420 GCA_031362765.1 Acidobacteriota bacterium
TGAGAAGAGATGGCAGAAGATCAGCCACCCGGAAAAACTAAAGGAAGTAAAATTACCAGAAAAAGAGATTTAGAGAAGTAAGGAAAGGAAGCAAAACAAGGAAGGCTATAAATTCATTTCCACAACATTTGACACGACCTCCGAAAAGAATCAAAGTTATACATCCGGCGGCGACTAAAAGGACTTTCAGAACGAAAAAAACCAAGTTTTCTTGCCTGATTATTTTCCAAAATACTTTCCCGCATATTCAGCGAATCGAAATCTTCGCTTGTTATTTCTTTTGTTTGGGAAACGTTTTTCATTGGTTTTCCCTCCGGCAGTAAAGAATCTTTATTCTTTGCTCTTGCTGACCGCTGATTTTTTGGAATTCACGCCTGTTTTTTGGTCTTGATACCGTCTGTATTTTTGGTCAAGCGTGAAGTTCTCACGCCAAAAACCGTCTTTTACGCGCCGCTTTGGGAGCGTGAAACGGTCACGCCAAACATTTTTCGGTCTATCTTTGAGGGGTATATTTTGCGGCAGAGGTGATCAGCGCATGAGTTGGAGTAGGAATCGAATAGGAAGCAACTTCCTATATTTGTGGAGATTGGCATATTTTTGTTCCAGTGGTAAATTTTTGCACCGCTGGTAAATTTTTGCACCAATTAGTATTTATTGGCTTTGCACATAAATCTCGGTTTTCACGGACTTTATGTGCAATCATAAACACTTTGTGTTCAAATAGAGACTTTCAATACAAAGCCAATAATAAATACGAGGGAGAAAATGACTGCAAGTAAAAAAAATATTTTTTGGAGTGCTAATTTCGCTCTGGTTACGGCATTCGTTGTCTTGTCTTTAGTAAATACAATTCTGAGTTTTTTGTATGAGTTTTTTCTTTCAGGCTCCGGGGAAGTTCTGTTCAGACTAATTCTCTTCTGCGTCTATGCGGGTATTACTCTTGGTTTAATAATGTTCGGTATTTCTAAGGCAGGTGAGTATGGAGCCTCAAGTACCGGAATATGTATTGCATTAATCGCTATTACAATTTTTGCGATCTATATAGATTACTTTTGGTTTGTCTATTTTGTGCGAGGTAACACGGTTCTATCTCCGATGGAGTTGTTAGCGACGGCGGCGGAGATTGCCGATAACGGATACCAAATTAAAGGATTTGTGGGCGGTAGAATTCGCCGTGTGCCTTATACCTTTGAAAGTATTCGCGGAACAAAAGCTTATATGTTATGGATTATACAGGCATTGATTATTAATTTGTTTACAATCATCGGTCTTTTCCAGATATTTAAGAGTGTTACTAAGAAAAATTAAGCAGAAAAATTGCATTGTACATAAAGTCCGCTTTTCCACAGATTTTATGTGCAATCTTAAATACTTTGTGCTCAACTAGCGACTTTGTGTGCAAAGCCGAGAAAATCAATTTTATGTGCGGAAGATTTACAAATCGAAAACCGGAGAAAATCAAGATTCGCGGAATTAATGCGGCTGACCTTGAAGGCGCGAAACCGCGTTACAATCTTGCGCCGAGCCAGCAGATTTTAAGCGTTATTCAAACGAGCGACGAAAAACACGCGCTTTATCTGCATTGGGGTTTAATTCCTTCGTGGAGCAAAGAGGGAAACGGCATTATTAACGCCAGAGCCGAAACGCTGCTTGAAAAACCCAGTTTCCGGGATTCCTTCAAACGCCGCCGGTGTCTGATTCCCGCTGATGGTTTTTATGAATGGAAAAAAGAAGGAAAAACAAAACAACCCTTTTATTTTCAGATGAAAGATGAGAGCGTTTTTTCATTCGCGGGAATTTGGGATACTTGGAAAACGGAAGGAAAAGAAATTATTTCTTGTGCAATTATTACAACCACGCCAAACGAATTGTTAAGTCCGGTTCATAATCGAATGCCTGCCCTTCTCCATCCGAGTGACTTTGATACGTGGCTGAACAATGAAGTAAAAACGGACGAATTATCAGATTTACTCAAACCTTTCCCTGATGAATATATGAAAGGCTACGCTGTCAGCACCGATGTAAATAGTCCGAGTGTTGATGAGCCGCAACTTATCGAGCCATTATAAAAATCGGATTGATTAAAGTATCTGCCAAATTTTGGTGTTATCACTGGGGGGTGGACGAAGCCTAATATCAAGTTGTCACATACCTGTAACTTGATCGAATATTGCAATAAATCAAAGATGTCAAGTATCCTACCATTACAAGAGACATTTGCTTAAAAATATTGTTCATAACACCAACATCTACTCGGCTTTTGGCTTCCTGAATAAGTTCAGTTAATTATTAATCATCTGTCCGATGAATAAATTAGCTTTAGCGGTTTTCTCATCCGGTTGCAAAAACATCGCGAACCAGATTCCGTCGGGCGAAAATATTTTGCTTAAATATTTTCTCGAATCGCCTATTGCGACGTTTCTTAAACTCTTAGTGTCAAGATCATAGCTGTAGACATTTTCAAACTTCGTAAAATATAAAGTTTTATCATCCGCCGAAAAGGAAACAGCTCCTCTATAACTGACTTGGCAGCGCGGACAATTGTCGCCGATAAGAGAAATAACCTCACCGTTTGCTGGATTTCTTAATTCTACAAAACTTTCCCCTTGCTTATTTATCGCCAGTAATTTTCCGTCGTGAGAAAATGCCGCTGAAGTAGCCGGTGTGCCAAAACGGTTTTCCAAACATTTAAATCTGGAAATACTTTGTTTTGATTCTGTGTCAAATATTTGTGCATCTCCATTATTATTTATGACAGCGAGATATTTTCCCTGTGGTGAAAGCACCAGAAACGGGAGGAACCAGATGTTGGACTTCAATGCCGTTGTTTTCTTATAAGTTGTTAAATCCCATTGGTCAATATTTTTGCTATCGGTTTTTATATACATCTGCCCATCCGGTGAGAACACCGGTGCTGAAACCTCTTTCGCATATCCGTTCTCGTCTCCCTTGTAAGTCGCCAATTCTTTGGTGGCTTTGTTTTCGGCGTTATAAATCGACAAGAGCGCCTTATAATCCGCATAATCAGGTCCTTGGACGATTGGAATCAATTTCATTATGCCGACGATTTTCCGGTTTGGATCAATATTGCAGTGATATTCAAAATAATTAAATCGAGGGTCGATCATATCCTCACTCAATTTTGTTCCGTTGGCTGTGTCCCAAGTTGCAAGGATCACTTTATTATTTGATTTTACAACCGCCAAAATTTGTGACTTATCCGTTGAGAACGCGGAACAAATAACATTGTAAGGAGCATCTGTTTTCAGCTCTTTTTCCTGAATTTTGGCTTCAAAGGGTTTTGAATTCGTCATGTTGTTTGCGTTTAAGCTGGGTTGTTCTTTGTTTGAGTTAGTTTGATTGCTTTTGTAATCTTTGGAAAATATCAGAATGCCCACAACGATTAATACAAAAATTATTATCCCGGCTATCGCATAACTTACCAAACGGCTATTCTGAGTTTCCGGTGATTGGATCGGGACGGATTTTTGTGCCGTTTCACTCTTCGCCGTCGTCTTCTCAAGTCCCGCCAATTTCTCAAACTCTCGGCGTGCTTTTTGGGGATTCCAATTTTTATCTGAAGTAATACTGCTTTTAAGCTTGCTGAGCACCTTTTCAGGTTTAAACTGTCCGTAACCAACACATTGCAGATTATAAAGTAGATTTTCAAAATCTGGTTTTGTCCATTGAGGAGTTCCAAATCTTGTCAAAGCCGCCGTAATTTCCTCTTCCGTCGGTTGGCGGTCTTTCGGCAGCACTCCGGCATAAGGGGTATGTAAATTCAAAAAATCGTCTAAATACTTATCGGCTCCGTTATCCCAATCGGTTTCGGTGTATTCTTCGAGCTCCCAATCCAACTGCCACACCTTAATTTTGCCGTCCATATCTCCGGAAAGAACATACTTGTTATCCGGACTGATAACCAGGCACCTTACAGATTCCTTATGTCCTTCAAGGGTGGTTAGTAATTGACCTGTAACAATATCCCACAACTTGATGGTCTGATCCGAGCTACCCGATAAAACACATTTTTCGTCGGCACTGAAACAAACCGATTTGAGAGTTTCCTCATGTCCCTCAAAGGTACGAATACATTTTCCCGTGAGCAAATCCCACAATTTGACTATGGGATCCGCGCTTCCCGACAAGGCGTATTTTAAGCCGACACTCATGCCGACTGCTGAAATGAATTGCTTATAACCCGTTTCGTAAAGTTTCACACAGCACCCGGTCGATAAATCCCACAGCCTTAATGGATTTGAATTATTTATTGAACCTGCTGCTGTTCCGGATACGGCATAATTTTCGCCCCAATCAACGGCTATGTGTTCTCCTAGGACGACGATATCTTTATCCTGTAGACCTCCAAAAGTACGTAAACACCGTCCGCCCAAATATAGACGATCTTGAGTTTTGATAG
>JANLTD010000497.1:0-1975 GCA_031362765.1 Acidobacteriota bacterium
CTTTCATCGTGCCGCCTTCGACGGTTCCATCCATTTTGAGGTCGATCGGGTTACCGTTGACGGTAACTTTTGCCGTTCCCTGAATGTTGTTTCCGCTGACCTTGCCGTTTTCAACAGTTCCGGCGCCGAGCTGCGAAGAAAGCGTTCCGTTAAAATCATCAGCGGTCTGTGTTAAGTCCATCGCCATCTCCACGGATTGTCCGGGCGCTTCGGCGATCAGTGTCCATTTTCCGCTGACATCAATCGCTGCTTTGACCGTCGTATCAACCTTTTTCGCAAGCGTCACAGTGCTGACATCAACCGTAATTTCCTTGAGGCGTTGCGTGACTTCCGCCGTGCCGCCGTCTTGAAAACGTCCGCCGAGATGTTTGTTCAGAAACTTTTCGACCGACATCACCATCGCCAGATTATTGACCGGACGCTGAAAACCATGCCCTTCGTCGGGTGCGAGCAGATATTCGACCGGATAATTCCTCTCGCGCAAAGCCACGACGATCTGGTCGGCCTCGGCCTTTTTAACTCGCGGATCGTTTGCTCCCTGCACTATCATCAGCGGGGTTTTGATCTTATTTACACTGTTAAGCGGAGACTGTCGGTCGAGCTGAGCTTTTCCTTCGGGAGTATTCGGGTCGCCCATCCTTTCGTGGAATGTTTTCCGAATTGCTTCCCAATACGGCGGAATTGAGCCAAGCAGCGTGTTCAAATTTGACGGCGCGACGATCGCCACTGCCGCCGCATAAACATCTGGCGTGAACGTGACGCCCGCGAGTGTCGCATAACCGCCGTAGCTTCCGCCCATAATTCCGACGCGTTTTGCATCAACCATGCCTTGCGAAACGAGATATTTGACGCCCCACGTAATGTCGTCCTGCATCAGATCGCCCCATTGTTTGTTGCCGGCATTCAAAAACTTTTTGCCGTAACCGGTCGAAGCGCGGAAATTAGGCATCAAAACGGCATAACCGCGATTTGCCAGAAGCTGTGCAAAGTTATTGAAACCCCACGAATCGCGCGCCCACGGTCCACCGTGCGGGAAAACGACCAGCGGCAGATTTTTTGCTTCCATACCTTTTGGCAACGTCAGATAAGCCGGAATTTCCAAGCCATCTGAAGATTTATAACGAATCGCCTTCATTTCCGACATCGCCGCGCGCGGAATTTTTTCGCGGACGACATAAAGCGTCGAAAGTCCTTTTGTCTTGCGGTCGTAAAGCCAGACAGTTCCCGGATCGGTGTCGCTGTATGAAACAACTATCCATTTTTGTTCGTCTTTGGTATTTGATTGAAAATTAAGTTCGCGTGTGCCGCCGAGCTTCTTTTTGATGTCGTTATAATCTTTTTCAAAAAGCTTGTCTTTGAAATAAATGCGCGGTTTGTCGTCCTCGTAGCTTGTCGAAATCAATTCATTCGTAATGCCGGAAAAGCTCGCGTTGCCAAAATCAACACGGCCAAGCGGGTCTTGTTCGACCAATTCTTCTTTGAGCGTCAACGGGTCAAACAAAACGAGCTGCGTCAGATCGCGGTCACCTTTGTTCGTTTCCATATAGACGCGCTTGTTGTCTTTGTGAAAACGAACCGGGCCGCAGGATTCGCGCCAGTTGCAGTCGTAGATCTTTGTAAAAGCGCCGTTTTCTTCGACTCGCAAAACCTCTGTGTCGCCGTTTTCGGCGGAGCGCGTTGCGAGGCGGAGCTTGTCGGCGTTGTCGAAAACAAAACCTTGCAGGCGTTCGGTGTTTTTGCGGATCAGAGTTTTTTGTCCGGTCGAGATCGAAACTTTATAAAGATCGTGCCAAGCTGCGTCGCGGTCGTTCAATCCGACATAGATCGCGTCGGGTTCCGATTTCGGCACGCCCTGAATAAAAGCGCGGACATTTTTGCCTTCGGTCAGATTTCGCGCCGCCGGGTTTGCCTCCGCCGGATTGACTGCGTAAACATTGAAGTTTTCGTCGCCGTCGTTATCTTTGACGAACAAAAT
>JANLTD010000521.1:0-2353 GCA_031362765.1 Acidobacteriota bacterium
CGAGAACTTCGGTAAAATAATCAACCGAAGCGATCGAAGCATATGAATTAATGGTCGGCGCGGAAAATCCTAATAGCTCGGCGACACGCGGACGGCTGATCGGAAAACCGGTCGTCGTGATCGCGCCCGATCCAAGCGGACAGAAATTCATATTTTCAAAAGCGCGCTGGAGACGTTTGATGTCGCGCCCGACGTTTTCGGCCATCGCGAGCAGTAGATGAGCCAGAGTCGAAGGCTGCGCGGGTTGTGTGTGCGTATATGCGGGAATCAGCGTTTCGTGATGCTCAGCCGCCAGATTTAGAAAAACCGTCCGCAACTCCATTGTTGACCGTAATAAACGAAGCGTGTCTTTTCGTAAATGCAGCCGATAGATCGTCACATCAATATCATTGCGGCTCCGCGCTGTATGCAATTTCGCCGCCGTATCAACATCGCAATACCCGGCAATTTCGCGCTGCAGATAATAAAACAGATCCTCAAAACTGCCGTCATATTCGGCGCGTCTGATTGAATCTAAATCAAGACTCCGCAGGGCTTTGAGCAAATCTTTTAGTTCTGCACCGGTAATAATTTCTTGCTCGGCAAGCATTACGGCGTGCGCGTAATCAACATCAATATAAGCTTCGAGAAAATATTTTTTCGCGTCGTCGAAACAATCGGCGAGCACATTTTCTTTGTAATTTTGCGCGGGGAATTTTTCTTCCATATTTTATAGTTCACCACAGAGACACAAAGAACACCGAGTTTTAATTTAATTCGCAAAACTTAGTGTTTTAATTCTCCGTGTTCTCTGTGCCTTTGTGGTAAAAATTATTACTTCACTC
Source organism: Acidobacteriota bacterium (assembly GCA_031362765.1). Lineage (GTDB taxonomy): Bacteria > Acidobacteriota > Blastocatellia > Pyrinomonadales > Pyrinomonadaceae > JAFDVJ01. The sequence continues at coordinate 825 of JANLTD010000521.1, forward strand.
CGGCTTTCGGCAAACTCAGCATATTCGCAAAAATTCGATATGCGCCGGAATTTCCGACCGGTAATTGCCGAAACCAAGAATAAGCGGTATAGATATATTTTCCTTTTCCGATTTCAGCATAAAGCATTCCGCCTTTGCTCTCAGCTTCGCCTTCGTCGTGCGTTTCGAGCAGCGGAATATATTTATCGTCGAACGATGTAAAAGTGTATAAATTGCGTTCCTGCACCCAATTGGCAAAATCGGCATCGGTGATCTTGTTCGGGAAATTAAAAACCGGATTTGTCGGCTGAAGAATTTTAACGGGCGCGTTTTCTTCAACCGTTCTGATATTTGAATCCATTTTTGCCGGCAGCGGCGGCAGATTCATTCGAACATATTCATTTTGTTGGTATTGGACGATCAATGTTCCGCCATTTTTAACAAACTCGTTGAGACGACCGTTGTTGGCAACAAAATCAGGTCGCACCTGCGAAGCGCGAATCCCGACAACAATCGTGTCAAAGCGCGACAGATCTCCGGTTGAAAGGTCTTTTTCACCGAGCATCGTGACATCTATACCCATTCGTTGAATCGCCTGCGGAACTTTATCACCGCTGCCCATTATGTAGACGACTTTGACCGGCGCAATTTTCAGATCCAGCACATTGACTTTTGTCATCGCCCGCGAATAGAGCCGGTGCGTTTGAATATGCGGATAAGCGATGGTTTGCATTTCCTGTGTGTAAAGTCCTTCACCAACCATTGCCTGCCCGTAAATTTCAAACTCTTCGGCTTTCGCTTTTGCCGGAATTTCGACATCAAAAGTGATCGCGGTTTTTTCGCCCTTGCTTCTTAAATCGAATGTCGGTGCACTTGCGGTAAATTTCAACTCTTTACCGGAATTGGAGTTTAGACTAGCCGTACCGCGGATCGGTTTCTGAGAATAATTTGTAATGCTCATCACGAGACGCTTTTTCTGCGGTTGGCTGCCCGTCGGAACGATCAAGATCTTCTGGTCGAGACTTATTGAAATTGCGGGCACGACATTCAGATCACGGCGAATTTCTCCTCGTATGTCATCAGCAAATCGATTCTGAACTTCGCTTTCTACTGTAATCTCCTGCCCGCCGATCTCCATTTTGATTTCGGCCGTGACAAGCGCCGGCTGAAACGGCAGATTTTTTGCGGCATCCGGCGCTGACCAGTCAAAAGTGTAATTTTTGTTACGCGGATTTTCGAGCCAATACGGTTCGGTTGATTTCGCATCCTTCGCCGAAACCAACGTAAAGAACGAAGCCTTGAAAGCATTTTCACGACGCGGACGAAAATTATTTTCCGGCATTGGCGGTTCCGGCGAAGTTTCGGCTGACCAGCCTTTTGGAGTTTTCAGCGAAACCTCTTTTATCTTCAAATCAGCGTTTTCGGGCGCGAACACCCGCACCGCAACATTCGCCGAATCGCCGGCAACGATCGTTTCGGTATCGCACAGAGCATCAACCACGACACTTCCCGCCGAAACTAATTTGGCAAACAACACGGCATCGCGCACC
>JANLTD010000542.1:0-14866 GCA_031362765.1 Acidobacteriota bacterium
ATCAGGAGATCTTGACCGATCCTTCATACGCCGGACAAATCGTGACAATGACTTACCCGCTGATCGGAAATTACGGCGTCAACGAGGAAGATTGTGAATCGCGGCGGCCGTGGGTCGAAGGTTTCGTTGTTCGTGAGGCAAGTCGGACCGCTTCAAACTGGCGTTCGACCGAAACGCTTGATTCATATTTGAACCGCCACAAAATTGTCGGCATCGAACATATTGACACCCGCGCGCTTGTCAGACATATTCGCGACAAAGGCGCGATGCGTTCCGCGATTTCGACCGTTGATCTGGACGAAACAAGTCTTTTGGAAAAAGTTCTCGCCTCGCCCGAAATGGCAAACCGCGAGCTGGCAAGTTCCGTCACAATTGACGAAAGTTTCGATTATCCGGCACAGCAGGAAGAAAAATTTCACGTCGTCGCATATGATTTCGGCGTTAAGACAAATTCCCTGCGCGAATTTGCGAAATTGGGCTGCCGCATTACGGTCGTTCGGGCGGAAACTTCTGCCGCCGAAGTGCTTGCAATGAAGCCTGACGGAATTTTTCTTTCAAACGGACCGGGCGACCCGAGTTCGATGAAAAAGACGGTCGCGGAAATCAAAAAACTGACTGAAGCACAAGTGCCGATGTTCGGAATCTGTCTTGGTCATCAGATCTTGGGACAAGCTTTCGGCGGCACTACCTATAAACTTAAATTCGGACATCGCGGCGGCAATCAGCCGATCATGGATCTGACAACGGGAAAGGTCGAAATCGCTTCGCACAATCACGGTTTTGCGGTCAAAGCCGAATCTTTACCCGAAACGGTCAAAATAACCCACGTCAATCTCAACGACCAAACAGTCGCCGGACTTCAACACAAAACTCTACCTATTTTTTCAGTCCAATACCATCCCGAATCCGCGCCCGGACCGCACGATTCCGAATATCTTTTCAAACGATTTATCGAAGTTATGAAAGTGAAAAAGTGAAAAGGTGAAAAGGTGAAAAGGTGAAAAAGTTTAGCTATAACTCTAAAACTTTTACCCTTTTTCACTTTTTCACCTTTCCACTTTTTCACTTTGTATCGCGAAGGAGCAGGACGCTGTTGGTCGCGACACCTTTTTCGTAAAACAGATATTTGTTATCTTTAGAAATATTCAGGCGAAAGAAATCTTCGTTTTGCCAATCTTTCAATTTTGTCGCCGGTTTGTTATCAAGCGGCTGAAGCCAAAGCGTGGTCGTTCCGTTCTGTTTAATTGCGAGAACCAGATTTTGACCGTCATTTTTCCAATCAAATATAGACAAATCTTCGCTCGGCGGAGTTTCGATCTGCCGTAAGATCGCACCGTTTTCGGCGGAAAGCAGCGTCAGTTTCATTTTTCCGCTTATTGAATCAGGAAAATAGCCGGCAACTGTTTTCCCGTCAGGCGAGATGTCCGGCAAAATTACCGTTTTTTCAGTTAATTGTTTCGCGTCTTTACCGTCAGCCGCGCATTTCCAGAGTTTTTGAACATAAATATTTTCGGCGCGGGCGGTGTAAAAAATTTCCTTGCCGTCAGGCGACAGATCGAGCGCAAAAACGTCTTGATTTTCGGTGATTTTCTGCTGGTTTGTGCCGTCAATATTCATTCGCCAGACGCTCATTATTCCCGTACGATTCGACAAAAAATAGATGGATTTACCGTCAGGCGAGATTTTCGGCAAAGTATCTGCCATTGCATCGGCAGTTAATTGTTTTTGTCCGCCGGCATCCGAATTTATTATCCAAATATCGGCGTTGCCGTTGTTTATCGTCGAATAAACGATCTTGTTATCAGCCGTCCAATCTGCGCCGAGCCGCAAAAGGCTCTCGTCGCCATTTTTTGTCAGCAGCGTCGTCGTTTTCGCTAAATCGTCGAGCGAACTAACCAAAAAACTCGTGATTTTGTCTGATTTTACGGCAACAAGAGAGTTTCCGTCATCCGTCAGACTGATCCCGAAAACACCGCTCACGCTGTTTTCCAAAAGCCGCGCTTTGCCGTCGGGAAACGAAACGAACCAAACTTCGTCGGTCAGATTCGGGGTTTCTTTGCTAAAGGCGACGAACGCAATTCCGCTTCCGTCTTTGAGCCATATAGTTTCCCCGATCCAGGTAAAACTTTGCAGCGGTAAGACTTTTTGCTCGCCGTTTTCCGTGTCGACAAGTATAATTTCCACCGGTCTTTCGATGCTTTCTTTGGAAAGTACCGAACACGAAACAATTTTTCCGTCAGGCGAAAATGCCGCATTCTGAAAACCTTCACCGAATTTGCGAATTGCTAATTTTCGTTCGTTTTTGCCGTCGGCATCAGCAATTATCAAAACAACTTCTTTTTCATCCGGATACCGGCGCACGAACGCGATCTTTTTCCGATCGCTCGAAACTGAAACCGGACTGTCAATATCTTTGACGATCTGCTGCGGCGGTCCTCCTAAGATCGGTATTTTGTAAAGCTCGCCTTGCCGGGAATTCTTCGGATAAACGGCGTAAAAAATATAATCGCTTTCAGGTGCAAACGTTGTGCCGATAAAGGTTCCCTCAAATTTCGGCACGATTTCGAGCGAATTTGCTTCTTCGATCTGCCGAACGATCAAAGATTCGGTTGCGCCCGATTTTTTAACCAACGCCAGATATTTTCCGTTCGGAGAAATGATGGCGCGCACGATTTCGGCATCGGAAAGAAGAGTACTGATCTTAAATTTCTGAAATTTGGTTTCGATAAACTTTGCCGTTTCCCACAAATATCGTAAAGCCAAAAACGAAACCGTCAAAAAGATCAAACTGCCCAAAACTCCGCCAAAAATCAGATATCTCTTTGAAATATCCTTGTTCCGGATCGGTTTTGTAACAATCCCCGTTCCCGATTTCTCGGTATCTTTTGAATCGTGGATCTGCTCGGCGACAATGTGCGTTCGCGTCCGTTTTTCAACAATAAAAAAATCCACGTCACCGACTATTTCTTTGACATCGGCGACGAAACGAAAACCGCGCCGCGGAACGGTGACGATAAATTGTGTGTCTTTTTGAAAAACCGCGAGTGCTTTTCGCAAGGTCAGAATATTTTGCGACAGCGTTGATTCTTCGACGAATGTGTCAGGCCAAACTTCCTCCAAAAGTAAATCCTTGCTGACAATCTCGCCCCGATGTTTTAGCAGCACAAGCAGCGTCTCAAATGCCTTTGGCGTAAGCGAAACTAGTTTGTCGGCGTGCCACAAACACTTGCGCCCCGCGTCCACGCGAAATTCTTCAAATTCGTATAAAGTCAATATTTTATTACTCATAAAAGGTTTGATAAATCTTTTAGAAAAATTTCAAGAATCTTTCAAGACTTCAAGCGGAAATTTATCTAAACTCACTTTCGATGAGGCAAGATTCCAGGCGGCAAGAACAAGACAGACAGCAACGTGAAGCACTTGGGCTTGCCTCATTATAACTTAAGTTGTTTGAAACATACTTAAATTGCCAACGAAAGACACGACTTCGAGAGAATATTTTTTCGTTTTTCGTGTCTTTCAATTGCAAAAACAATTGCAAGTAATGCAGCGATCCAAACAAATTTTATGCGAAGAACCCGCACTGAAGTCGTGATTGAAACGACCGAAGTTTATGTTATCAAGCATCAACGGCATCTTATCCGAACCTGGTGCGCGGGTTGCGGACGCGAAGTCAGTTTAATTCCGCCATCGGAAGCCGCGCTTCTAACCTTTCAGGAACCGGACGCGATCTATTCGCTGATAAGTGAAAACCGCGTGCATTTTCGTTTTTTCGGTGAAACAACTCCCTTTGTTTGTCTGACATCGCTTTGTTTAATTTAAAGACAAGATGATTGAGGCGCCTAAAAAGTTGCTTTATCGCAAAACTCTGAATTTTCACCGGAATCTTTCGGTGCGCCGGTCAAAGACCAAGAATTGTCGTGAAATTGATTGTCACAGTGTTTTCTATTTAGACAAAAGTTCTTTTGACCTGAAAAACTATTAAACGAGGCAAATATTCAATGAAACAAAAATCTATCTTTTTAATTTTACTGATTTTATTTAGTTCAATTTTCTGCCGCGCACAGGCAACACAAAAATCTGAAACGGATAAATGGCGTGAAGATCTGCAATTTTTGGCGGCCGAATTGCCCAAACGCCACAAAAATCTTTTCGCCAAAATGCCGCGTGAAGATTTTGAAAAAGCGGTCAAAGAGCTAGACAAACAGATTCCAACATTGACCGCCCACCAAATCGCTCTTGAATTTGCCCGAATCGTCGCGATGGTTCGCGACGGCCATACTTCGATGATTCCGTTAGTTGAGCCCGAGCTCAACTTTCGGGCGTTTCCGATCAAGATTTACCTTTTCAAAGAAGGCTTTTTTGTGCAATCGGCAAGCAGTGAATATGCCAATATCGTCGGCGGAAAGGTCATCAAGATAGGCAATACGCCGATTGAAAAAGCGTTTGAAATGATCAGTCCGTACATTCCGAAAGATAACGAAATGGGCGCGAAAAATTTTGCGCCGTTTTATTTGATCTCGCCCGAAGTATTGCAAGCGATTGGAATTGTTAAAGCAAATGAAAAGGTTGAATTTACAATTGAAAAAGCCGGTAAAACTATTACTCTTCAGCCAAACACCACGATTTCTTATAACGAAATGTTCGACCATAATTTTCGCAAAAATTGGGTTGACGCAAGGAATGCGTCCAAAAATCCAACGCCTTTTTGGATAAAAAATGATAACGAAAGGTTTTGGTTTGAGTATGACAAAAACACAAAGGTCTTCTACGTTCAGATCAATCAGGTCTTAAACCGTGACGACAAAACGCTGGCGCAATTTTTTCAGGAAGCGGTTGATGCCGCGAAAGCTGCCGATATGGAAAAATTCGTTTTAGATCTGCGGCTCAACGGCGGCGGCAACAACGGTTTGGTTCCGGCGGTAGTGCGCGGAATTATCCAACTCGAAAAGATTGACCAACGCGGAAAACTTTTCGTCATTATCGGCCGTCAGACATTTTCCGCCGCGCAAAATCTTGTCAATGCTCTGGAAACCTACACGAAAGCAACTTTTGTCGGCGAGCCGACCGCCAACTTCGTCAATATGTATGGCGATGCGCGAAGATTCACCTTACCAAACAGCAAAATTGGCGTCAGTGCTTCAACTCTCTGGTGGCAGAATACGGCTGAACTTGACCGCCGCCAATGGACTGCGCCAAATGTTGCCGCAGAACTCACTTTTGCGGATTACACAAATAATATTGATTCGGCGATGCAAGCTATTTTGAATTATAAACCGCAAAAATCGTTGCGCGAAACTGCGCTTGAATTGTTGCAGGCAAACGATCTGAAATCTTTTCGAGGCCGGGCAATCGAGTTTAAGAGTAATCCTGTCAATAAATATCAGAGTATCGAAGCCGAAATAAATGCTTTTGGCTATCGTCTGATACAACTTAAAAAAATGGATGAAGCGATCGAGATGTTTAAGCTCAACGTCGAACTTTATCCCGAATCGGCGAACGTTTATGACAGTCTCGGCGATGCGTCTGAGCAACAAGGAAATAAAGCGGAAGCGATCAAGAATTACGAAAAGGCGTTGCAGATTGATCCGAATTATCCATCGTCGGTCGAGGCTTTACGGAGATTAAAGGGACAATAGTTTCGGCTATTCTTTGAAGATCGAACTATCTGAAAAACTTCTAAAAAATCCAATCAGTTGAAATGATAAGTGCTTTTTGAAAATAAAAATTGATATATCAAAACTTGATAGTTATAGTAATTATTATTGGAGGGACAAAGATGGAAAATCTTAACGAGGTAATATTTTACAAAATTGAAAAAGCTATCAGGATCTATCGGCAATATGCTCAGCGGCAAATTCGGGATGCCGGATTTACGATTACCATTGACCAATGGCTGACAATCGAGAGCATCATCGAAAATCCCGGTATCAAACAACAGGATTTAGCTGAAAAAGTTTTTAAGGATAACGCTTCGATTACCAGAATTATTGAACTCCTTGTCAAAGCTAAATATCTGAAACGAAAAGTCCACAAAGAAGATCGAAGAAGGACAACTTTAACTGTCACGAAAATCGGCGAAGAAGTTGTTTCGAACGTAAATTCGGTCATTCTTCAAAATCGAGAGAAGGCATTGCAGGGAATTGACCCGGATGAAATGGCAATTGTTGACAGCATTCTGAAAAAAATTACTGAAAATTGTCGGGATAAGTCGGAATGATTTAGCGGATAAATCGCTTCAACCTATCTATTGTACGTGCAAAGGTTGAATGGAAATTTAAAAGATCATCAAAAAAAACAGTATCTACTGATGAAAATAAAGGCTTTAATTATCAATTTCATAATTTCCGTTATCAGCGGGATTCTGACTTACACAGGCATTAGCAATCCTTTCGGGTGGCAGTTTTGGATATTTCCAATTATCACTTTGGTCAGTTTGATAACGGTAATCTTTTTGATTGGGTTAATTCTGCAAAGAAAAACAGGGCGTTGGAAAAAGATTGGAGGCTACGTTTTTCTGACCGTTTCAGTCATCTTGTTTGGGTTAGTAATTACGGCATTTTACGATTACCGAATCTTTTTCGGGCAGAGTGCTCCCAGAACTCTATCCAAAGAAAAATGGAAAGAAGATCTAAACTATTTTGAGCAACGATTCCCGAAAGAACACAAAGATCTTTACTCATTGATTGCCGAAAAAGATTTCAAAAAAGCGATTGAGAATTTTCGCACAAAAATTGATCAGCTTAGCGATGATGAATGCAAGATTGAGTTTTTGAAGTTGGCCGCGTCTGCAAATGACGGTCACACGATGCTTTTCCCCGTTGATGTGGCGGCGGATTTTCACTTTTTCCCAATCTCAATCTTTAATTTTGCCGATGGTTACTATGTCGTTAAAGCTGCTGACCAATATAAATCAGCGGTTGGCGCAAAGGTTGTAAAACTAGGAAATTTGCCGATTGAAGAAACTTTCCATAAGTTAAAATCTTTTATTGGCGCGGAAAATGATTGGAACAAAAGAGACCGTTTTCAAACCCATATGGGCGTGATGGCGGAATTATTACACGCTCAAAAAATCATTGAAGACAAAAACATTTGCAATCTGACTTTGCAAAATGATGACGGAAACGAATTTGTTTTAAGCCTCAAAGCCGAACCGTTTTTTACATATTTTTATTGGGCAATTATCCGTTCAGTCGGCAATGAAATCTCACCCGCCATTCCGAATTTTAGAGCCGATTGGTATTGGTTTAAGTTTGATGAGCAGACAAAAAATCTCTATGTCCAAATCACTCAGCTGGATAATCAAAAATCAAAGGCAACATTTAAAGAATTTGTTGAGCGTCTCAATAACGAAATAGACAAGCAAAATTTCAACAAATTAGTGATTGATGTTCGGGCAAATATGGGCGGAAACAATCAGATTTTCCGTAAACTGATTGAAATTTTGCAACAACCAAAAGTCAATCAACAGGGAAAACTCTTTTTGTTGACAGGGAGAAAGACCTATTCGGCTGGGGTTAATCTGACTTCGGCAGTTGTTAATCAGACCAAAGCGATCTTGGTTGGTGAGCCGACGGGCGAAGGTCATAATCAGTTTGGCGACCCGACAACTTTTAGCTTTCCGAATTCGCGTTTGAAGATTCAAGTCTCAAAGCTTCAACACTTTGGCAGTATCGCCGAAGACAAAACGAATGCCATTGCTCCCGATATTTTGATTAGCTATAATCACAAAGATTTTCTTAACGGAATTGATCCTGCACTGAAAGCGGTTGAAGATTTTCAAATCGCAAATTACAAAGCGGACAATCCGAGGATTTCGCAAATTTCGTCAACGCAACAATTTCCAACATCAATTGTCGGACGCTATTCATTCAAAGATTCATACCTCGCATTGGTGGTGATTGATGAAAATAATATGCCGTCCTTTTCTCTTAGCGACTCAAAATATTCTTTGTTTAGGGTTAAATCCCAACTTTATCCGATTAGTGATTCAATATTTCTAACTCAATTAAACAAAGTGAACCTCGAAAGATCAACGGCGGCAGATTCGTTAATTCTAAATTGGAATGGAGTTAGATTGCCTCTCAAAAAGTTGGATGAAAATTTCAAACTTCCGATGGAATTGATAAATGAAGGGAAGATTGAAGAAGGCTCAAACCTGTATAAAAGTAATCCTTTGCTCATAAATAGCAACACAGAGGCTTCGATAAATGGTTTTGGATATGGGTATTTAGCTAAGAAAGACTATCAAAATGCTTTATTGCTTTTGAAAGCCTCGACGGAACTTTTTCCGCAATCAGCGAACACTTTTGACAGTCTTGGCGATGCTTACGAGCAGCAAGGAAATAATGCGGAAGCGATTAAAAACTACGAAAAGGCTTTGCAGATTGATGCAACTTATCCATCGTCAGTTGAAGCTTTGAGGAGATTAAAAGGGAATTAAATTCTATGAAAAAAATGCTTTTTTCGTTATTCCTGCTATTTTCTGTGGCATTTAATTACTACGCCCAAAATAAAGATGCTGCGAAGGAATTTTATACGGTCGAAGAATTAAAACAAGACTTTGCTATTTTCAGAGCTTCGTTAGAAGAAGGACATCCTGCGCTTTACAGGTATAAGTCTCAAAAAGAAATGGATGCAATCTTTGAAACTGCGGCTGCTTCTATTACCAAACAATTGAGTGATCGGGAGTTTATGCTTTTGTTATGCAAAGTAGCGGCTCAGGTTGGCGATGGTCATTTAAGGGTAGTTCCGCCCAAAGTTCATTTGGATAAATTGGACGAAAGTTCGACCGCCATTCCGTTTCAGGCATATTGGAGTGAAGATAAACTCTATATTAGAAGAAATTATTCGACCCTTGCGGATAAAGAATTTCTTGGGGCGCAAATCATTTCGATAAACGGACACTCCATTGCAGACTTTATCAAAGAATGGCTCATCGATTTTCCATCTGATGGAAACAATATAACCAATAAATACAGAATGTTAGAAAGGTCGCGTTATTTTACACGGAATTTTTATATTTTATATGGTTATACCGAATCGTATGAAGTCGCTTATCTTTCTCCAAACGAAACCACAGTTAAAACAAGTAAATTACCGGGATTACTTTTCGATAATCTGATTGAGATTCAGGCAAAACGCTACCCGGCAATTGCCGCACAGCCTCTCGTTGATTTCAATATCTCCGCCCCAGACCAATCTGCTTATTTAAGGATTTCTTCATTTGATGCAGATAGGCTGAAAGATACAAAAACAGACTTTCCTAAGTTCGTTAAAAACTCATTTAAGAGTCTGGAAGACAACAAAATTAAAAATTTAATTCTTGATTTACGCGGCAACGGCGGAGGAACTGACGAATATGGAAAACTCCTGTTTTCTTATTTCATCAATCAGCCGTTTGATTATTATGAATCGCTCAGAATGAACAAAAACACCTATAATTTTTTCAAATATACCAACCGACCGGGAATGAAAGCACCTGACGGAATGCTAAAGGCTAACAGCGAAGGCAGTTTTGACAATATTCAACATCCCAATGTTGGAAAGCAAACGCCTTCACTTCCAACCTTTACGGGTAATATTTATGTCCTCATCAATGGCGGATGTTTTTCGACCACAAGTGAATTTTTATCTCTCCTTCATTTTCATACGAAAGCGGTTTTTATCGGTGAAGAAAGCGGCGGCGGCTATTACGGAAATTCATCGGGTCCGACACCCGATCTAAAACTGCCAAACACGAAAGTCAGAGTTGAAATTCCTTTGATGAAATATGCAATGGCAGTCAAAGGCTATCAATTTGCGGATAGAGGTTTGATACCGAATCACATAATCATTCCCACGATAAAGGATAAGTTGGAAAACCGGGATTTGGAGTTGGAATTTGCGAAAGATTTGATAAAAAAACAGGCTTCGGAAAAGGACTGAAAGTAACTGTCAGAAATTTGATTTCACAAACTTTCGGTTATAGATGTACTAAAGAAGAGTTGGAAAAAGAAATCGCCGGTTTGAAAAGTGAGCGTTGGTTTCGGGACACGCTTTTAAGTGAACAACTTGAGCAATTTGATGCTGATTCAAAGGCATATATGAATTTTAACCCTGCGCCTGTCTGGGAAAAGGTCAAGGTTCCCGTGCTTGCTCTGTGGGGTGAAGAAGACTTGGCAGTTCCGGCTCAAAAGAGTCGGGAAATTATCAATCTTGCGCTCGGAAAAGGAAAAGCTAAAACCTACGATTTGAGAGAGTTTCCCAAAGCCGGGCATGGAATCAGACTCAATCGGGGAAAAGATGACGCGTGGGATTTTCCGCGTTTGGTTCTTGGCTATCAAGAATTAATGATTGATTGGACGAAAACGATTGTTTCGAGAAGGAATTAAAGGATAAATAGTTTCAACAAGACCTTCACTGAGATTGAAGGGGGAGCTAGATTTTATTCAGAAAAAAAGGGTGTAAAAATAATGATAAAAAGGTCATTGAAACTAATATTCATCATTTTTGTTATTAGTTTTTTAGCGCAAGATAATTTTTCAATTGTCATTCGCCACGATAGAGAGGATGCGCAATATTTAGCTTTGGGAGCGAATTATCCGCAAAGCGGTTATTTTCAGGAGCGAGTTGGTTGCACTCTAATAGCTCCGCGTTGGGCAATTACGGCTGCTCATGTGATCGAAGAAAACCCTGCCTTTATCAATTATTATGTGATATTTGGCGGTAAGCGTTACGAGATTGAAAAAATTATCATCCATCCTGCCAGAGTGAGAAATACGGTTGATAGCTCGGCTGATATGGCACTTCTTAAATTGAAAGAATCTGTCACAGATATTGCCCCTGCCTTGCTCTACGATAAACAGGATGAGTCGGGCAAAAAAATAATCTTGGTCGGATATGGAAAGACAGGGACAGGCTTGACCGGCGACACTCTAGACAGAGGTACGAAGCGCGGTGCCACGAATGAAATTGACGGAACGCTGGAGAATTCTTTGATTGTAACTTTTGACCCTCCGCCAAATGGCACTGAGCTCGAAGGAATTGGCGGGGCAAGTGATAGCGGCTCTCCGGCATTTTACGAAGAAAACGGAAAACTCTATCTCATCGGCATTGATTCATTTGGCTCAGGCAGTCCGAAACAAGGAACATCATCTAAATATCTGACATTTTCAGGTTATGCGCGAATCTCGACCAGACGAAATTGGATTTTGGGGACGATGAAAGCCGACCCGCCCGATTCGCTATGGAGTGAATTGAAAAAAATCAAAAATAACGCTTTTCCCAAAGATATTTTTGGTCGTCGCGCCGAGGCTTTTTTCAAGGCTTTCAATATCGGAAACGAAACTGTCATTGCTGAATTTTATGCCACGCATCGTCCGCCCAGCCCCGAAGGAAAAACGCCGCAAGAACGTGCCAAAGGTTGGCAAGAAGATTTTGACCGATATGGAAAATATGAAGTTTATGGCTTTTCCAAACAAGGAAATTACATATACGCATTTTTAGTCTTTTCTTCGCAGGAAAAGATTTGGCGGGGCGTGCAGCTTGAGTTTGAAGAAACAAAACCTTATCGGGTAACGGGTATCAGTATGTGGAATTCTGAACCGCCAGGAGATTTGGCAAAACCATGATTATTTGCTTAATCTTTTTCAGCTCTAAAGCAAACAAAAGTATAGTTTTCGGCATTGTTCCGAAAAACTGAAAAAAGGAGATTAATTTATGAACAAAACAACACTATTCGCTTTAATTTTTATATTTTCAATAAATCTTTTTGCCCAAAATAATCAACCGCGTTCGTCGCTTGACCCGACTAGTTGGGGCGTGGTTTATGATATTCCGGCAATGAAAAACGTCAAAGTCAAAACTGATGTGCCTTATTCGGGAAATTTGACAATTGACATTTATTCACCGCGAAACGCCAAATCTACTGATAGATTGCCCGCCGTAATCTTTTTGAATGCGATTGGCGATGCGCCGAATAATAAGCTCAAAAATTGGGAAATTTATAAATCATTTCCGCGTGTCGTGGCGGCACACGGAATGGTTGGCATTTCGATGGAAATGGATGGCACGCGAGTTCAGGAATGCCTTCGTGCGCTGTTTGGTTTTCTCGAAAAGAATGGCGCAAAACACGGGATTGACGGCACTCGTTTGGGAGTTTATGCGGCTTCGGCGAATGTTACGCAGTCCGCAGTTTATTTATTGGGTGAAAATGCTTCAAAAAGTATCAAAGCGGCGGTGCTGTACTACGGAGGCGTTCCTGAACCAGCATTTCGAAAGGATTTGCCCGTTTTGTTTGTGGTTGCCGAAGGTGATCTGGCGCGAAATCCTCAACAATATGCAAATCTGTGGCAGAAAGTCAGTGAATCACGGGCGCCGTGGACGGTGATGTTTGCGAGTCGAATGCCGCACGCTTTTGATGGTTTGGCAGACAATGACGAGGCGCGAAGAATCATTCAGCAAACCATCGCCTTTTGGAAATCAAATCTCGAACCCGTTTCCCAACCAAGTTGGAAGCCGTCATTAGCCCGTGAAATTTTAGCTAATAGCCCGTGGTTTGGCGGTAATCCAAACAGGCTGGTCGAATTAATGCCGCAATGGATCGCCGAAAATCCAAACGATGCAACAGCTTACAGCCAGTATGCAAATGCGTTGTCACAACTCCGACGGTTTGATGAGGCAGGCGCGGCCTATGAAAAGGCTATTCAGTTTGGTGCAAACGATGCCGGAATATATAACGGCCTTGGACAATTGCGATATTTCCAAAAGCGTTGGGAAGATGCCGTAAAATTTTTATCGAAAGCCGTCGAACTTGATGCGCGGAGCAGTTTGACTTTCGGGCAGTTGGCCTATTCACAAATGAATCTCAACCGTAATGAAGACGCACTCAAAACTTATGAAAAAGCCTTTGAAGTCGGCATACCGCCGGGGGCAAATACACGCGGATTGGCTTATTACAATATGGCTTGTATCTACATTCGCTTAAAGCAAAATGACAAGGCTTTTGAGACGCTGAATAAAACCATTGACGAAGGTTTTGTTGATCGCAAAACCTTTGAAACCGACACCGACCTGGCACCGATTCGTTCGGATGCACGTTTTCAGCAAATCTTGGGGAGATTGCCTAAAACAACAAATTAAAATTTTATGGGGCTTAAATTTACAGTTATATTTTTTTTATTGTTACTTGGCTTGTTTTCGAGCCTTCAAGCCCAAGATAGTCTGCGCCCAAAACTTGATAATTATTTGAGAGACGTTACTGACAATAAAGGGTTTTCAGGAACGGTTATAGTCGCCAAAGGAAATAAAGTCTTGCTCAATCAAGGCTACGGCTGGGCAGATTTGAAGAAAACCAAGCGAGTAAAACGCGAGACAAAATTTTATATCGCCTCGATCACCAAACAATTTACCTCGTCGGCAATTCTCAAACTTGAAGAACAAGGAAAACTAAAGACAACAGATTTGATCGGCAAATTTTTCAAAGATGTTCCGAAAGACAAAGAGCAGATAACGATTCCACATCTTCTCACCCACACTTCGGGAATTGCCCCAAATTACACGGCAGATGGAATTATTAATCGGGGTGAAATGGTCAAAGCCGTTCTTGCCGAACCACTCAAAAATGCGATTGGTGAAAAATTCGGCTACGGCAATGATGGTTACAGTTTGCTCGCGGCAATAGTTGAGATTGCTTCGGGGCAAACTTACGAATCTTTTATCAAGCAAAATTTGTTGAAACCCGCCAAGATGTCAGAAACTGGATTTTGGGGCGAAAAAATTGAGCAAATTGCCGCGACCAATCGGGAAATTAATACCAAGCCAAACTGGGGATTTCGTGGCTCAGGCGGAATGTTTTCAACCGTCAAAGACCTCTATAAATGGCAGCAAGCCTTGTTTGCCGACAAGATTTTGTCCAAATCCAGCCGTCAAAAATTATTGACTCCAAACAATCAAACTTCAAGAGGAATGCACGCCTACGGTTGGTTTATTTCTGAGACCAAAACAGGCGCAAAGGTTTTTTGGACAGCGGGTTACGAAGATTATGGGCATAACGGAATCGTCAAAGTTCATTCCGATGGAACAGTCATTATCGTGCTGACAAATTCGGGTGATATTGATGAGAAACCTGCAAGAGATTTAGCGAGCAATGGGTTGGAACAAATAATTTTTAACACAAATTAAGAGGAAAGGCTTTATGTATAAAACGAATCAGTCAACTCGAATACGATTCATCAAAGAGTTACTTCTTGTGACGGGGTTCTTGCTTTGTTTTTGGACAAAAAGTGAAGCCGTTTCTCTTTCAGGGAACCTCAAGCAAGGCGCGTATAGTGTTGGTTTCAAAGTTATTCATACCGTTGATTATTCCAGAGCCTACAAGGGCAAACAGGGACGACCGATGCAAGTTGTCATTTGGTATCCGACTACGGAGTCCACTCCAAAAATGGAGTATGCAGATTACCTGAGTCTTTATCTGACGGAAGAAAACTTTGCTACGCCATCCGAAAAACAGCGGCAAGATAATTTAGTCGTTTGGGAAAAAGATTTAGCAGCGCGTCTTGATTCGCCGGTGAATGTAAAAGGCATTTTGCAAGCTAAAACCAATGTTGTGAAAGATGCAATTATTGCAAAAGGCTCTTATCCGGTGATTATTTACGGCGCAGGCGGTCTCGGCAATTCCTTTGAAAACAGCGTCTTATGCGAATATCTCGCCAGCTACGGATATCTTGTTTTAGCGAGTCCGGCGGTTGGACCGTTTGAACATAAAACGACACTTGATGCTGCCGGATTGGAAGCCGAAGCGCGGGATATGGAATCTTTAATTGCCCAATCGCAAAACTTTCCCGAAGCTGATTTGAGCCGACTAGGACTGATGGGATGGAGCTGG
>JANLTD010000546.1:0-3796 GCA_031362765.1 Acidobacteriota bacterium
GAAGGACGATGAAGGATGATGGATTAAGGATGAATGTCGATTTTAATACGTTTTTTTCATCCCTCATCCCTCATCCCTGATCCCTTTAGAATCCCTCCGCCCTCCGATCTCATCCCTCAAAACAGCCCTTCTTGCTTTATCTTTAAGATAAAGCTTGGAAGCCATAAGGAGGAAATACAATTGGCAAAAAGAGTATATGAAGTGATGTATATCGCCGCGCCGGAAACGACCGACGAAGAAATTGCAAAAATAAATGAAGCAATTACGGCAATAGTTGAAAAAGATGGCGGCACGATCGCCGAAATCGAAGGTTGGGGACGACGCCGACTTGCGTATCCGATCAACAAGAAAACCGAAGGTTATTACGTATTATTGGAATTCGAGGGTTCGGGGCAGGAAATTGCGGAAATCGAACGCCGGTTCCGGGTTAATGATGCAGTGATGCGCTATATGACGGTTCGCGTTGACGAAGACCGCAAAGCAGCGGATAAAAAGCTTGCCAAACGCGACAAACGTAAAAATCGTCACGGTTCATCAAATACGGGCGGTTCCAATCAGGCGGCAGCGGATGAGGCTGACGAGGCATAAAGAAGAGGAGTTCAGAAAATGGAAAGAGATAATGATTATAACGATAATGACTTGAATCAGGACGTTAATATTGATCAGGAAATTGAGAAAATGCCGCGTCGTTTTCAACGCCGCCGTCCGCGTCAGCTGGTTCCCGATTATGTTGATTGGAAAGATGTCGATTATTTGCGGCGGTTCATACCGGAACGCGGAAAGATCATGCCGCGCCGTATTTCGGGTGTCACGGCAAAAGACCAAAGACGGATCGCACAGGCGATCAAACGCGCGCGGACCGTGGCATTATTGCCGTTCGTCGCGGACTAAACCAAAGGAGGATCTGATAAATTATGGCAACCACAACAATACTTTTACGCGAAGATATTGAAACTTTGGGCGGTCGCGGTGAGATCGTCAAAGTCAAAGCCGGCTATGCGCGAAACTATCTTCTGCCGCACGGAATGGCGACACTGGCGACCAAAGGAAATGTCCGTCAAATTGAAAAGGAACGCGAAGCGCTTTTGAAAAAGGCTTCGGTCGAAAAAGCGACTGCGGAGCTGCAGGCCGATTCGATGAAGGATATTGCATTGACATTTGTTCGCAAAGCCGGTGAAACCGGACAGCTTTTCGGTTCGGTGACCTCGATGGATATTGCCGATGCATTAAAAGCCAAAGGCTACGAAACCGATCGCCGCAAGATCGTTTTGAAAGATGCGATCAAGGAAACGGGTAAATTTACGGTCGGAGTTAAACTTCATCGTGATGTAACTTTGCAGGTTCCGGTGACGGTTCGTGCCGAAGGCGAAGAGATCGTCGAAGAAACACCTGTCGTTGAAGCTACGGAAATCGCAGAGTAATCAACAGCAAAATAACAGACGGAAACCGAATTTTCGGTTGGCCGTATCATCAGAGACCGCAGCATTTGTTTGCGGTCTCTTTTTTATGGCCGCTCGTGATCGAGTTTGAGGGGTAGCTCGCTCCGACGTAGAAAAAGGCAGTTACACAATCTGCTTGACAGGCCACTACTTAAGCATTCAACTTTAAAAAGCTTGTATGCAGCGGCGCCTCTTTGATGGTTGATGGTACGTTGGTATTGGCTTTCCGTCTTAACTTATGCAATTGACGGCTATGCGTACGGCCTTGTCAATGCGCCGTAAGGCTTTATCAACGCTCCGACAAAGCTTTACGGAGCATTGAAATTTGATTTGCAACGCTCCGACAAAGCTTTACGGCGCGTTTCCAAAGACATATCTTTGGCCGAAGACATCATATTTTCGGGGTTTTGTCATATCCGCGAAAGCCGTTAGGCTGCGGAACACCGCCGTATATGTCAACGGGAGAGCGGTAATCCTATTTAGTGCGCGGTAAAATCTTTAAGGATCATTGCCAAAGCCTTTTCTTTGACCGATGTCATCATATTTTCGGAGTTTTGTCATATGTCAATTCATCTTAATTGTCATTTTGTAAAACGGCTTTTCCTATTTTTATTGAGGTTTCATCCACACAAAACTTCTCATACCTTCCCCCAAAATTGAGCCCTTTCTTTTTTTGAATAGAATTTTCTCCTAAAAGTTCAATAAGGAGGGTTGACATTGAGAAAAATTTGATTACACTTGTTCGGAGCACCACTGACCAATTAAATCGCAAAACCATATTTCGCTTCGCATTTTGAGGCAGAAAGCCTTCAAGTGCTTTTGGTTTGTTGATTTCTTCAACCATAATTGGGCCATTTGGGGCAAAAATAAACAGAATTGTTGAAAGCAAAAGGCTTGAAATAAAAAAAATAAAAGTAATTATTAATTGTTCTGAAAAGAAGCAGAACCCATTTTTATTATAAGTATTGTTTTTAGGTATATTTATCAAGCCATCAGCGCCCCGGGATATAATTTTCAAATACAATTTTGACCAAGATATTGCTGCAACATCGGAGTTAATAAGTTTATATGTTTACACGTAAAGCGACTTTACGCACAACTATCATTTCGGCTATCCTGGTCTCCATCGCGGCCGTCACTGTCACTGCCACGCAGGAAACCCGCTTTGGCTTCCTTGATTCGGTCACAAAGTATATTGGCTTCACATCGGCAGACACAAACGGGTCGGCAGACAAGACGGTTGAGCCAAACAACGTCAAACCGGAAGAGCAGTCTGCCGAGACCGGTCACAACTTTAATTCAATGTTGCCGCCCGACTTGACGATAACCGTCACACAAACAGCGGGCGGGACCATATCGCCGGATACGATCACCGTCGCAAGCGGTTCGAATCAGACGTTTAATATTTTTCCGGATTCAGGTTTTAACATCGCGAGCGTGACGGTTGACGGTGTTTCTCAACCGGCGGCGATTGCGGCGGGAAGCTACACGTTCACAAACGTGACGGCTAACCATACGATCACGGCGACCTATACGGCCGCGGCTTGCCGCGTAACCTCGATCCCGGATTCAAACTCGGCGACCGGTGTCGAGATCTCGATACCCGTCAATTCGACCGACGTAACGGGCGGAGGCGTATCTGCCGCTCAATTTACGTTCACTTACGATCCGTTGGTTTTGACTCCGCTGGCGCTTGACTCGGACGCGGTCACGGCCGGTTCGGTTCTGCCGTCGGGAGCGACTATCACCATTAACAAGAGCGTCTCGGGCGTGATCCAGGTCGCGGTCTTCAGTACGGCGCCATTTACGGGAACGGGATCGATCGTCAACATTCATATGAATGTGATCGGCGCGGCGGGTACTTCGTCAACGCTGGCGATGACAAACTTCCTGTACAACGGCGGTTTGATCTGCGCGAATGCGAGCGCGACAGGCACCCACACCGTTCGATCCGATCAAACAATAATGGTCACGACCGCCGCACCAGCAAGCGCGGCATATGGTTCAAGCTTTACAGTTGCGGCGACCGCCAGTTCGGGTCTCACGGTCGTTTATTCGGCAACCGGCGGATGTACAAATCTTTTGGGCGTCTTTACGATGACCAGTTCAACCGTTGCCTGCGTAGTTCATTACAATCAGGCCGGAAACGGCTTTTACAACGCCGCGCCCGAGGTCACAAGCAGTACGACCGCAATGAAACGTGCCCTGACGGCGACCGTCGCGGCGAACAACAAACCGTATGACGGCTCGGCGGCGGCGACGATCAACAGCTGCGCATTCACGAATGTCGTCGGAATGGAAGATGTCAACTGCGTGACGACCGGCTACACGGCGACGTTTGACAACAAGAACGTCGG
>JANLTD010000563.1:0-3024 GCA_031362765.1 Acidobacteriota bacterium
ATTTTGTTAAAATACTCCAATAACAGAGGCGAGATGCCGAAGAGAAGGACAATGAAATTAGGATCTGATTTGATTTTCTTACGCGTCTGATAAGAAATAATCAACCCTTTTCGAAACTCTTGTATATATTTTTTTTCTTCAAAAACTAAGAAAAACTTAATCCAAATGAAAAATCTTAAAAATTAAAACTTTTTAACAGATTGGCGACTAATTTCAGTACAAATTTCGTTTAAGCCTGAAGGTACGTAACCAAGTTCTTAAAGACTAAAAAATTCCGGAAAAACGCAATATGTCCCTGCTTTGACTGAAATTACAAATATAAAGACGTGATCTTAAAACTGAACGCCATAGAAAATGAACGCCTTTTCCAAAAAATAATAGAAAAGCGAAGAAGAATTATGATTATTTAAAGGGGTCCATACAATATATTATTTTTACACATCTCTCGGCTATACCTATTTCAAAAGCAAAATCTCTAAGAATTTCACAATACCAACGGAAGAAGTCTCTACCTAATTTATAGGTTAAATCGCTTTCTTTCCATCAATTCCCTATCATAATTAAAGTAATAGTATCGAAATATTGCGCTTTTTATTATCAGACGCACAGATCTAAAGAGGATTAAGATGCTCTCACATCATTCTAAACATTCCAAGGCTCTTTCTTTAGCTTTTAACAACACAAATTGAATACCGATAACGTTCACCTTAAAACATATAAAGTAAGAATATCGAGGAGCAGTAAATTTCAAAAATCAAAGTAAAATATATTGACAAATCACCATCACCATTACAATAATCAAGTAATTTAACTTTTAAAACAAAATACCCAACTATGAAAGGAAAAAAAGCACCCGAAGAACCAACCAAAGGAAAAAACTCAGTTGGGCAAACCACACAATCGCAAAATTTAGCTCAGACGCCCAAAAAAGGCGTGCAAGATTTCGAACAAACAAAACCTTTACAGCTCGAATTATTCGAAGCATTGTTACCCGCCGAAAAACATTTTAGCAACACCATAGAATTTTATGATTTTTGCCCAAAGTATGTCTATTGGCGGGTGGAAAGACTACAGGACAAATTCCTCGACCGAATCGAACGCGAATTCGATTGCCGCGGCGCAAGCTATCGTCTTTCAATTGACCCTGCAAAAATCAAAGATAACGACGGCATTGTCCGCGATTATTTTCCGGGCATTATTGAAGAACTGGTTGAAGACGCGCTCCGAAAACTCGCAGTTGACGGACACGGATTGTTTTTGGACGATCAGGCAGCCGTTACATTTACACTCTACGAACTGCAAAAGGAGTTGGCAAAAACAGGCCATACCTATTCACTTGATCAAATAAAAAAGGCATTAATGGTTTGCGTCGGAACTACCATTCATCTCACAACCATATCCGGCGAAACAGTTTTCTCAGACCATCTTTTTGAAACAGTCGGGCTTAATACCCGCGAAGACTGGAAAGGACAAGGACAAAAGACCAAGGCCTTTGTACGCTTTAATTCACTTGTCACTAAATCTATCAAAGAAGGATCCTGGCGACAATTTAATTACGAAATATCGATGCGGTTCAAACACGTCGTTTCGCGGCAGCTAAACAAACGAATGAGCCACAACTTTACTCAAGCCAATTTGGCAACAAACTACACCATTACGCTTTCAACAATGATCCGTGATTTCGGCTTAACTCCGTATGCCTATATGCGCGACAATTTACGTTATGTTAAAAAAGCACTCGATGAGATGGTCGAAAAGCATGTAATCCGCGGATACTCGGTCAAAAACATATACGATACGGAAAGAAAAAATAAATTAGTTGACGCCTTAATAGAAATCAAACCGGATATCTTCTTCGCAAACCAAACAATCAAAGCGAATCTTAGACAACGTGATGTCAAACTTGTCACGAAAAACAATCTCGATTAGATATATAGTTTTCATTCGGAAGATTTTTACAAAAAACATTGTATCTAACCAAGATCGCGCTCTGCTTTTGACCCAATCCTATTTTTTACCCATCGCACAAAATAGAAAAAAATAGGTCTAGCGTTAATTCGAAAGTTATGGATATATATCTAGTTTTGACTCGGAAGTTGTAAATATATGTCTAGTTTTGATTCGGAAGTTGTGGATATATATCTAGTTTTGATTCGGAAGTTGTGGATATATATCTAGTTTTCATTCAGAAATCGCGGACGTATATCTAGTTTTGATTCGGAAGTTGTGGATATATATCTAGTTTTGATTCGGATATTGTTGAAAAAATAAGGATTTTCCACAGCTATTTTCCACAATTTTCTGCTTGAAAGTAACAAATATATAGTTTTCATTCAGACAAACATATAGTTTCCATTCGGAACTGCTCAAAAAATAGATAGTTTTCATTCAGAAATACCTCTAGTCAAACCACAGACTATATAGTTTCCATTCAGAAAATATATAGCTTCAATTCGGAAATCACTTGAAAACATATAGTTTCAATTCGGAAATCGCGTCAAAACATATAGCTTCCATTCGGATATTTTAACTCAGTTATAGTTTTCAATCGGAAATGATTTTACTGAAACCATTGAAAACACTGAAGATAGTAGATTTTCACAGAGCTTATCCTTTTTATTCTTTTATTTAACCTAAATACTTTAAGTACACGGAAGCCAAAGCCACCTTAAAATTTCTATTCATTTTCCACTACCAGACACCAAAGCAAAGATGCAGAAAAATTTTGCACTTTAAGGTGCAAAAGTATTATCTAAGCCACTCTACAATTGAGAAGCCCCTAAAAATCGGAAAAAAACCATTCTATGAATATGAAACGCTGTCCAAATTGCAACCAACTATTTACTGAAGAAAATATGTTTTGCTTAAATGACGGAACATCACTACTTTATATTTCAGAAACAGGGCAGAATCCAACAATTATTCCAACATCGGGTGAAATGCCAACCCAATACATTCAACACGCCACAAATGCCGGACCAAAAGCTATCGAAAACTCCTCAAAATGGCTTTATTTAATTATCG
>JANLTD010000598.1:0-5608 GCA_031362765.1 Acidobacteriota bacterium
GTGCTTTGTTTTATGGTGGATAACTCAAACTTTGGAAGTCGAACGGACCGGCGACACCGAGATTTTTGCGGGCCGTTTTCATTCCGAAGGTTTTGCGCAGAGAATGCCGATGCCCACGATAAATTGGAAGGTCGAACGACTCAACCGGGAGTATCGTTTGGCGAAGAGGGAATTCAGCTTGAAAATGAGGTGGCCAATGTGCGAACGAACAATACGCTTCTTCAAAAAATGGAAGCATTCTTGGTGAAGCGATTGAATAGATGCCACTCGAACTATGCCATCGCCAAATCGTACGTCGAAGCCATCATTGCCCTTGAGGGAAACCTCCCGGTTGGCCGGTTTTCCAAGCAGTTAAATACAAATCGGAGACAAATGGTACCTTAATTCGCGACGGCGGTCGGGCAAAGTCCGAAACAACTTTCAAAAGAGACTTCGCCGTCAAACAACGTGCCGGCTCATGGCGAATGGTCAATGTAACCGTCTGATATCAGTTGCCGACGACGGAAACTTTTACGAACATGCAGATTTCATCAAAGATTTTAAGGAGTTTACGGAAATGACTCCGAAGCAGTGCTACTCCGGGAATTTGAAAATGTCGCGGTTGCCTTTGGACTTGGAATAATTTGTCGGGTTTTTTACAATTTTAACTATCGGCACAATCGAATGATCCATCTGAAATAACTTAAAACGGAGATTTACGAGATGGAAAATATGAGAAATTCGTTTGAAATTCCGGCAAATGGTTTTGCGCGGAAGATAACTTTCTACCAAGGCGTACTTAAAATAGCATTTTAAACCGTGATATGTTTGGAACAAAAATTGAATTTCCTCCGCGAGATCGTGGAAACGTTTCAGGAGCAGGCGTCGGGGGCGAGGGTTACAAAACATCGACCGATGGTGTAAAAATCTACTTAAATGCCGGTGGAGACCTGAAAAACGTTTTCGACCGGGTCGAGGATCACAACGGAAAAATCATCACCCCCAAAACTCAGGTTAGCCGCGAGATGGGATATTTTGCGATGTTTAATTGTACGAAAGAACATGGCGCTGCATTCGATAAATTGATGGGAAAACGGAGTAAAAAACTGTGGACAAATCATTGCGATGTCCATCATCGTATCTCCGTTCTCCGGTAATGCCTCAGCATTGGTGCCAATTATTCGTCTTTAGGCAACCTTCCTTTTTTCAAGGAATCCGGAAAGCAACAACAAAGAAGCCTGCAAATCTTTGAAAATAGCCAACGATGGTTGGGCATCTTTAGCAATTCGAATGGTACGACGAACTTATTCGTCAATGCGTAAGGAAAAATAATTCGGGATGAACTTTACGTAGACCTGCAAGCCGGATCCGTGTTACGGCCAACATTATCGAGTAAGATTTCGATACCTTGATGGCATCGTTTCGGCGTTTCTCGGCCGCGGCCGAAAGTCGATAGCATCTTTTCGAAGCTCTGCGACCGATTAGAAATCTGCCATCGGAATCGTATCGCACAGTTGCGGTTTAATTAATCCTTTAAAAACAAGCGAAAATGTGTTATAAGAATTAGAAAACCGCCGATAATGTCGCCAGTAATGGATTTGTAACGGTCGGAAACGGACCAAGATCTGACGACGGGAAGTTTGAAATGAATCAACATTTCACGCGGCGGCCTTCGATGGCTATCTACGCACTTCCAGGGATTTATTCGAGAATTTGCTGCTTTGAAGCCGTTTGCGAATGAATTTCCCAATCATTGAAAACAAAAATTGGATATTGGTAACCGCTGTATCCGGCTTAAACATGAAACCGAAATTTCAATCCATTCGGCTAGCTGATGATGAAAACGACGGTTCACGAGCGGACTTTTATCGAACAAAGGGCTTTTGCGAAGAGCCACAAGGAAAAATGAGTTTATGAGAATATTACTGACTATTGTGCTTTTTTCGGTGAGTGTTTTTGCTCAGAACGGGCTGGAAAATGTCTCTTGGCTTACCGGTTGCTGGGGCGGTGATATGAAATCCGGAAGATACGAGGAATGCTGGACGGCTCCATCGGGTAATTTTATGCAAGGTGCCGCGAGTCTTGTAAAAAAAGACAAGGTCTCAATGCGTGAGGCGATGACGATCGAAAAAGAGGGTAACGATATTGTGATGTATGTGTTGGGTTATGGTGACAAATTGAAGCCCGACGATCAAGGCACTATTGGCTTTAAGCTTACTAGATCTTCGAAAACGGAGCTTGTCTTTGAAAACCCGGCACATGATTATCCGCAACGCATCGTTTATTCGAAAAATAAAAAAGGCGGCATCATTGCACGAATCGAAATGCTTGACGGGACAAATCCGATCAGTTTTCCAATGAATAATATGCTGACGAAGAAATAATGGATATTGAAAGCCTGCGTGATGTTTGTCTGTCGCTTCGATCCGCGACCGAAGACGTCAAGTGGGGAAACGATCTGTGTTTCTCGGTTGGCGGTAAAATGTTCTGCGTTTGCGGGTTAGAAACTCCGTTGATGATTACGATCAAGGTCCCGGATGACGAATTTGATGAACTTTGTTCTTCACCTGATATTCGAATGGCAGATTACGTCGGGCGTTATAAATGGGTGACGGTCGAAAAAGAATCGAGATTTTCGAATGAGGAATGGAAACGCCGGATTATGCGGAGTTACGAACTGATTGCGGCGAAATTACCAAAAAAGTTGCGAGAGAATCTATGATAAAGAAAATATTGTTGGGTTTGCTTGGAATTCTTGTGATACTTGTTGTTGGATTTTTTGCGATTGGTTTTATATTTCCAAAACTGACGACTGAAACGCGGGTGACGATCAACAAACCGCGGAAGACGGTTTGGAAATATTTTACAGACCAAAACACATTGAAAGAATGGTTGCCGAACGTGAAAAATATCGAAAAGATCAGCGGCGAACCGATGACCGCTGGCAGCAAATTCAAAATGACTTTCGAAGAAGACGGCAGCGAAATTGTCATGACGGAAACGATGACCGAAGTTAAGGAAAACGAAGTTTTTGCCTTCATTTTGGAAAACGAGGTGATGAAAGCGAATAACCGAATAACGTTTGTTGACATAGGTGATAAGACTGAAGTCATTGAAAACAATACACTCGAAGGCGGAAACATCTTCTGGCGTTCGCTTTTTGCGATTATGAAATCGGGTTTTGAAAAGAATTCCGGTGACAGTTACCAAAGATTAAAAACGAACATCGAGAAGCTGAATTAATATCCCGGGAATTGAAGAAAACAGGGTTGAAACGGCAGGTTGAGAAAATATTTCAGAGGTTCAAATGAACGATTGGACGACATTTACCAAGCGAATCACGATAAATGCAAAACCGGAAACGATTTACCGGGCTTTTGCGACACAATCAGGCATTGAAAGCTGGTTTTTGCGAATTTCGGAATTTACATCCATAAACGGCGATTTGCGACACCGCGAGAGTCTCGCGAAAAAAGGTGATAAGTATTTATGGGCGTGGCATGGCTATAGCGATGAAACAAATCAGGAAGGCGAGGTTCTTGAGACAAACGGGCAGGACTTTTTTCAGTTTACGTTTCATGACCCGATGGTTGTTACGGTCAAGATCCTGACTGAAAACAATATTAGTTTCGTTGAATTGACGCAAATAAACATTCCGCTTGATGAAGATTCCCGGAAAAACTACTTTGTCGGATGCGGCGAGGGCTGGACGTTTTATTTGGCGAATCTGAAATCCGTTTTGGAAGGCGGTCTTGATCTTCGAAACAAAAATGAAAAAATTCAGAACGTTGTGAATTCATGATGGACATCCGCGAAGCGCTTTTGGTCGAACATTCAAAGCGGAATTCTTTGAAAATTGCCGCATACATCGGGGATGATTCAGCCAGATTCGCCGAATTAATGAAAATATTTTTTGCCGGTGAATATCGTCTGACGCAGCGCGCCGCTTACGTTTTTATGATTTCGGTTGACAGGTTTCCGGATTTGGTCAAGCCGTTCTTGAAAAGATTGGTCGACCGGCTGGGACGAACAGACGTTCACGTTGCAACCAGACGAAACGTCGTCAGAATGCTCCAATACATCGAAATTCCGAAGAATCTGGAAGGGCGAATTTACTCGGATTGTATTGATTTAATTGATGATGTTAATGAGCCGATCGCCATTCGGGCGTTTGCTTTGACGGTCGCGACGCGGATCGGAAAACACGAACCGGCGCTGGTCAACGAACTTTGTCTGATTGTCAGAAAACACTTACCGCAGACAACCGCTGCCTTTCACCAACGGGCGAAGGAGATCTTATTATGCCAAAAAAAGATGAAAGAATAGATAAATACATTGAAAAATCGCAAGCCTTTGCGAAACCTATTTTGTTGCATATACGCGATTTGGTTCACGAGGCCTGTCCGGAAGTTGAAGAGACGATGAAATGGAGTTTTCCGCATTTTGATTACAAGGGAATGATGTGCAGTATGGCGAGTTTCAAGCAGCATTGTTCGTTCGGATTCTGGAAAGCATCGCTGATGAAAGATCCGGAAAAATTGTTTTCGGTCGGCGACCGTGATGGAATGGGACATTTTGGAAAGATCGCGTCGTTTGAAGACCTGCCGTCGGACGACGTGATGCGCGCATATATCCGCGAAGCCTGCGATCTCAACGATCGCGATGTAAAGCTTCCGCCGAAGGCAAAAAGTGACGCGAAAGAATTGGTCATTCCGGAGGTGTTACTCGAGGCTTTGGCGAAAAATGATGCTGCGTCGGCAACGTTTGACGGTTTTCCATATTCGTGCAAAAAGGAATACGTCCAATGGATCGATGAAGCCAAAACTGACGCGACTCGCGCAAAACGTCTCGCGACAACGATCGAATGGCTGGCGGAAGGGAAGCGGCGGAATTGGAAATACGAGAACTGTTAGGAGAGAATTATGCCGATCAGTCACATACCAAAAGGCTTTACGAGCGTCACGCCGTATTTTATCGTCAGCGATGCCGGGGCTTTTTCGAGGTTTTTAGTTGAAGCCTTCGATGCGGAAATTGTTGACGAACACTTCGAAGACGGCGTTTTTCAGCACGGCGCATACCGCGTTTTCGGGTCAATGATCGAAGCGAGCGAGGGCGGAGAGACATATCCGCCGCGTCCGATCTCGATCCATCTATACGTGCCTGATTGCGATGCGGTGTTCGCCAGATCGATCGCGGCCGGCGGAAGATCCGTTTACGAGGTCACCGATATGCCCTACGGCGAACGAAGCGGCGGTGTTGAAGATCCGTGCGGAAATTCGTGGTGGATCGCCACGCAAAAAGCAGATATGTATCCGAATAATAAATAAAGACGTTTTGAGAGGTTTTGAAAATGATCAAAAAACCGAAAACCTGGATAACCATTTCGGGGGTTTTAATGCTGATGACAGGAGCGATTCACGCGGTCAGCCTTTTTGTAGACGTCGAACCGGCGAATGATACGGAACGGCAAATGTCGGACTTGATAAACAACTATCGGATGGATGCCGGCGGCGGATTTCCTCCTTCATTTTCAAATCTTTTTACCGCGTTGAGCTCGTGTTTTTCGCTGCTTTGTCTGTTTGGCGGATTGTTGTTGATCTATCTGGTCAGAAAAAATTTGGATGCCGGG
>JANLTD010000633.1:0-3391 GCA_031362765.1 Acidobacteriota bacterium
AGCGGCTCGGCATTCGAGGTCGGCGCGCTTCCGGGCGCCAACGGCGCATTAGCCTTCGCGGTCAGCAACACGGGCTTTGTCGTCGGTTCGAGTATGCTTAATCAAGGTTCCGGTTTGCCGTTTATTTGGTCGCAGGCAGGAGGAATGGTTGCTATCCCGCTTGCCGCTGGTACGACTCAGGGTTCAGCACGAGCGGTTAATTCGGCCGGTTGGGTGGTCGGCAACGACTCTTCGGCATTCTCGATTCCCTTTCTTTACGACGGCACAAGCACCTATCGCCTTGCCGATCTGATTCCGGCCGGCACCGGTTGGGATCTATCAATGAATACATCGTCATCGGCTCTCGGGATCAGTGACACAAATGTCATTGTCGGAACCGGCGTTCTTAATGGACTGACTCACGCCTATGCAATGGTTCCGGTTGCCAATGTCTCGCTGAGCGGACGAGTTCTGTCAGCGGACGGCAGCGGTATCAGAAATGTTCGGGTCACTGTGTCGGGCGGCAATCTGCCAAGTCCTGTCACGTTGCAAACACGCAGTTTCGGAACTTTTAATTTTCAGGGGCTACAATCTGGATTGACCTATACGGTCACGGTCTCAGCCAAGAAATATGTATTTATGCAGCCAACGCGAATGGTTACTCCGCAAGCCGATGTAACCGGTTTTGACTTTGTGGCGGAGCCGTTATAATCAGCGCATCTAATTTTCGGATTTCGGATTTTGGGATCTACTGAGATTGTATTGATGCGGCATTACAATTTTAGTCGGTTGGCGGTCATCGACCGCCTCTAAGCGATCTTTATAATTTATTTTTACACGTTCCCAAGCCCAAAAACCCGGGTATGGAATTGTCTTTTTCTGCAAACAATTATTTTTCAGAGTGAATTCTGGCTGTCTCTAATTCACTCAAAATCTCAACAAACGGCGGGAAATTTTCGTCACGCTCCAAAATTGCGCCTTTTACGTTTGTGCTTGAGCAAACTTCGCGAAAAACTTCCCAAATGCCGTCTTCCGTTTTATTGGAATGAGCATCTATCAACCTTTTGCCCTGTTTGTGGGAACCGACAAAATGAAGCTGAACGACGCGTTCGAGCGGGATTTCGTCGAGAAACTTTCGCCAGTCAAATCCGAAGTTTTGAGAATTGATATACAGATTTGTCACGTCAAGCAGCAATCCGCAGTCAGTTTCTTCGAGAACCGTTTTGATAAATACGCTTTCAGACATTTCCGATGATGGAAACCGCACAAGATAAGTTATGTTTTCAAGGATCAAGGGAGTTTTGATCCGCATTTTTACTTGACTAATATTTTTGACAAAGACTTTTACGGCCTCTCGTGTGTAAGGCACGGGCGCGAGATGTCCGATCCTGACGCCGCCGGATCTTGTAAAACAAAGATGATCTGAAAACCATTGCGGATCAACAAATTCAACTATCTGAGCGATCTTTTCGAGATATTCTTCGTCAATTCCTTCAGCACTGCCGAGCGAAAGTTCGAGCGAATGCGGGATCAACGGAAAATGTTCCTTGAGAAGTTTTAGTTCGTCGAGCTTTTTCGGGTTTGCATCAATATAATGGTCGGTCGTAATTTCGAGAAGATCAATTTTGTCCTGATTCAAAAAAATGTCCGCCCGAAATTGTTCCCGAAAGCCAAGTCCGACACCGAGGCGATTTTCGATCTTGGATTTTGGATTTTGGATCTCAAACATAGAATTTTCTTTATTGCCGTTTCAAATAAACCGACAGATGCCAGCCAAGAAAATTCTCTAATGGTAATTTCCCAACCGGAAGCGGCGGCGCGTGCATAAATCGCTTGTAGCTTTTAACGATCTTGAAATCGGAAAAATCTTTTTCGACTTCACTGATATCATAAACTTTTGAATACGGATTGAGCGCGCCGTCCGCGTTGCGAAGTATGAAATTCATCATTTTCAAATAATTCCAGAAACCTTTCTGTTTTGCATTGGCGATATGCTGCCCGACAAGTCCGGTCGCGTTCAGTTTTGCCGGATATGTCCCGATCAAACCCAAACGCCTCAAAAACAGCTATTGATAATCGGTAATTCAGAGAGTTTTTTGGGTAAAGCATCACTATCAGTTCGCCGTCAGGCTTTAATATCCGATGAATTTCACTTTGCGCTTTGTTGATTTCGGGAATATGGTGCAAAACACCATGACTAAATACTATTTCGAAACTTTTATCGGCAAACGCCATTTCAACCGCGCTGGCATTCGTAATTCCGCCGAATTCCGGTTTCCGCAAATTGAGCCTGACCTTGACTCTTTTATTTGATTCCCCTGTTAGATCAAGGCCGAACCAATCCGCACCAAGTTTGATGATCTGTTCGGAATCCGCGCCTTGCCCGAGTCCGATTTCGAGTGTTCTATTTCCCTGAAAATCAATTTCCTTGAGACATTCAAGTATGTGAGGTTCTTTTTGATAACGAACTTGATCGTAGTTTTCAAAGAATTTCTCGGAATCCGCTCCGAAAGTTTTCGCGCCGCCGACAAAATCTTCGCCGCGCGGATGTTTTTTCCAGAAACCTTGTATTTCGGCTTCGTTCATTTTTGATTTAATTTAACGCAGAGACGCAAAATTCTTTTCTAGTTATTTTGACTTAAACCCAAAAAATCTCTGCGTCTCTGCGTCTTTGCGCTTAAAACCTTTTTAGTCCCCGCCGCCGCCGCAACCGCCGCCGCACGAACTGCCGCCGCCGCTGTCGCCTGAACTACAACTGCTTCCGCCGCCGGTTGAACTGCAACTGCTTCCGCAACCCGAACTGCACGAACTTCCGCTCGCTAATGAACTCGCCTGTGACCTTTGAAATGCTTGATTATAGCTGTCAAAAACCGTTCCTGCCAAGATTCCCGCGCCAAAAACGCCGACTGATAACAGGAGCGGATCAACGCCCGCAAAGGTTGTTTGCGGAGCGATTCCCGCTTGATTTGTCGAAACATAAGCGGCTTGCGATGTGTATTTTAAGTTGTCGAATGCCATTTGAAGTCTTTCTAAATAGGTTTTGCCGAGTTTTGAAAGACGCGGAAGTTTTGAAACGGCCCGCGCGATCAGCAAACCGGCGACCGTAAAAATTATCAAGAAAATAATATTGTAACGATTGTGCATTATAGCGGCAGTGGTTTTATACGCGCCTAAACCGAAGATAATCAGAAATACCGTCCATTTTGCCATTGAAAAACTTTTTTGCATTTTCTCGTCAATCAATAGTTGTTGTTGTTCAAGCCTTCCCTGATAAGTTCTTC
This sequence comes from Acidobacteriota bacterium, assembly GCA_031362765.1. GTDB lineage: Bacteria > Acidobacteriota > Blastocatellia > Pyrinomonadales > Pyrinomonadaceae > JAFDVJ01. The sequence goes on from JANLTD010000633.1 coordinate 3,261, forward strand.
CATAAACTTCAAGCTGTTCGACCAAACCGCTTTTACCGAAAAACTCTTTTGGTTCGCGCGAAACGCCGAGCCATCCGTACGTCATCATTTCGATTTGGTTCAAACCTCTTGTGTTAGGTTGATTTTGCGTT
>JANLTD010000663.1:0-1813 GCA_031362765.1 Acidobacteriota bacterium
TTCAAATACCGCTGCTATTCTCACTGCCGATCTGAGTTTACTGGTTCTGAATTGGTTGTTTGGCAGGGATTTCGCTATTTTCGGTCGATTCTGTTTCGACTTTTACCTTTGGCTGCTCGATCGTTTGCGGCGGCTTGATCGGAAACGTCGAACTCGGAAGCGGTTCAAGCTTCGGCGTGTCGGATTTTACCTTCTTCATAAAATTTGGAGTTATCAAATAACTGCGCGTGGCGGTTAATTTTGCGGCATTGGCAATCTCGTCACCCGATGCGGTCAAGGCCGTGTCGCCCATATCACTGAAAGTTTGAGTGTCTTTTCCGTAGCCATAAACCGTCACTACTTTTGTTCCGTCAACCGAAGTTCGGAGAATGATAAATCTCAAACGCGGATTGTCCTTAAAATTGCGGGTTTCGGTCTTGTTGCCAAAACCATCGACCAATGTTTCAACTTCCGATTTATCCGCCAACATTCGTTTGGCTTCCTGCGTGGTTTCTTTTGAAGTGGAAATTTGTGTTGGTTCTTCTTGAAGATCCGCATCGCTGATGAAGATATCTCTGCCCGATGTCTTGCCGCTATCTTCAAACATAACCTCTTTTTGAGGGCTGCTTTCAACCGTCGTGCAAGCTGACGAGATTACCGATAATACCACGGCAAACAAAAGAAAAATAAATATTTTCGAGTTCATATTGAGCGCAAAAAAGTAAAGATTTTATGTTTATTTAATAGGTCTTTGGTTTTTGGTCTTTGGTTTTTGGTTTTATTCAAGTTAAACCCTTTGATTTTCAATCAAGAATAAGAAAAATAAGCGTAAAAATGAGAAGTTCCCTGCCAATCTGCAATTTCTTTCAAAAACCAAAACCAAAAAACCAAAATCCAAAAACCTAAGAAAGTTACTTTTAATTTCAAAAAGCCTTGAATTACCGATTGGTCAGAACCGGTAATTCCCCGTTGTGATTCTGCTTATTTTTCGGCAACTCCCAGGATAAAATTGCTAACCGCAACCATTCCGTTGGCAACACTGCTCGAATTATAAACAACGCCGGAATTTCCGCCGCCGGAGAGATCATATTGCGGCGGAAGAAAATCGGCACTGAGGTTAGCCGGATTGTAGGGCGCAACGACGATGTTTCCCTGCAAAGTTCCGGTGCCGCCGCCCCGGCGGTCAACTCCGGCGGCACCTGTCACAATGATTAAGCCGTTAAAGTTGAAATTTCCGTGTAACGTCAATTTTCCGGTCACGATCAGAAGTCCGCCGCCGCTACCGGTTAAAGTTAAATCACCGTCAACGTAGGTAATACCTCTGGCCGTGGCGTTGTCACCAATATTTGGCGGCGTTACGCCGCTGGCTTAATACCGCCCCGAAGCGGTCGCCGTTAATTTAAGCGACTGTATTGTCCCGTCAAGGTTCGTCGGGTTTTGCAGCCAAAAAGGCAGTTCCGAATTAACATTTGCAGGTGTCCCAACGAGATTGCCATTGAATGGCGGCGACGGTTCGGTGCTGGCCTTATAAAGCACAAGTGCTAAATTTGTGTCGTTGGTTGTTCCGATTGGCGGAATTATCACATTCGAGGCAACATCGTCACCCGAATATATAGTTGGGTTTGAATTGCCGGGTTCAAAAATGGATCCGGTTGACGGGCCAACCAACATCAGTGTCGCCGGTGCGGTCATCCCGTTAAAGAAATTTTTCTGAACGGTCGCTTCGAGGATCTTTTTTGCCCCGCGCGGCCCGTAGCCGGTTGATCTGACAATTAAGCGATACGGCTCAGCCTGGGTCATACTTCCGCTGATCGCGGTGGCGCCGCCGCTCACC
>JANLTD010000664.1:0-2822 GCA_031362765.1 Acidobacteriota bacterium
AGCAAGTCCTTCGGTTGCGTCCTCCGAAGAGATCGCCGAAGCCATCAGACTGGCTCCATATGTTGATCTGATTCGCAAAAGTCTCGGTGTCGAACCGGTTCGTGAATCACGTTCAACCTTTAAGGACACGCGCCTGATCGATATTTCGTTCCGGCATTCAAACCCCGAACTGGCGGCGATGATCGTTAATGGGATCGCCGAAGTTTTTACAAAACAAAACGAAGAAAAAAGAACCGGTAAAAATGTCAAAACCAGTGATTTTTTAACAGACCGAGTTGCGAATTTACAAGCTCAAGTTAAAAGTGATGAGATCAAATTGCAGGACCTGAAAATACGTTCGGGTATTATTGATTTAGACGAAAAGCAGACCGTCGTCTTGCAGAGTCTGGCAACATTGAATAAAGCACGACTTGATGCCGAAAAACAGCGAATTGACGACGAATCAAATTACAACGCAGTTAAAAATTCGCCCGATAAGATCAACTCGCTGGCCGAATCTGAAATAATCCGCTATACAACCGAACAAGAAAATAATATGAGGTCGTTGCGTAACAAAACCTTGGATGTTGTTACTCAGCTAAAAGCGGAACGGTCAAAACTTGAAGAGGAATATCAACCAGGAGCAGATGAACTCAAGGAAATTGATAGAAAAATTGATGCATTCAATAGGGGCCTTCAAGATGCCCAAAATAAAAACGAAAAGGATCTCAAGGACTTCCGCACGCGAGTTTCGCAAACTATTTTAGACAATTACCGAACGAAATATCTTCAATCCAAAGCAAAGGAAGACAAGGTTAACGCGGCTTTTACTCAACAGTACAACGAAGCCCAGGCACAAAATCAGGCAGGAATCGTGATTCGGCTTTTGGAACAAAATCTTGAAACCAACAAAGGCTTTTTGAAGAATTTGAACGATCAGCAAAGTTCGAACGCGGTTGTCGCGCAAGGCACGGACAACAATATTAGTATCGCCGAGATCGCCATTCCGCCCGACACGCCGATCGCGCCGCGCCGTTTGACGACCGTGTTGGCGGCATTGTTCCTTTCAACCCTTTTCGGTGCAGGTCTTGCGTTGGTTCTTGAATATCTTGACGACACGATCAAAACGACCGAAGAAGTCGAGAATTTTCTGCGGCTTCCGGCTTTGGCGGCCATTCCGACGATCGATTCAATGCCGAAACGCAAACTCCTGTTGGTCGGCGGCGGTGGGAATAGTCAGGAAGATGCGGAAGCCCGGGCTAATACTGAGCTTTTGATCAATAACGATCCGCGTTCATCATTGGCTGAAGCCTATCGTCAATTACGAACCTCGATCTTGCTTTCGACTGCCGGACATGCGCCGAAATCGCTATTGATTACCTCAAGTTTGCCGTCAGAAGGCAAAACGACAACGGCCGTCAATACGGCGATCAGTCTGGCTCAGACCGGCGCAAAGGTTTTGGTAATTGATGCCGATATGCGCCGTCCGCGGCTTCACAGTATTTTTGGCGTCAGCAATGCTGAAGGTTTAAGTACGATATTATCGAGCGAACTGGACGCATCGCAAATTCTTGAAATAACACAGTACGACGATGATTCTAAATTGCACTTATTACCTTCCGGCCCGATTCCGCCAAACCCCGCAGAATTGATCGGTTCTGAGCAAATGGCAAATATGTTAAAGAAATTGCAGGACCATTTTACGCACATCGTCGTAGATTCACCTCCCATCGCATCATTTACTGACGGCGTTTTGGTTGCATCAATGGTTGATGGTGTGATCCTGGTTGTGCATTCCGGCAAGAGCTCGCGGCAGGTCGTGCGCCGCTCGCGTCAATTATTGCAAGAGATCGGAGCAAAGATCTTTGGTGTTGTTTTGAACAACGTAAATCTTCGGTCACACGATAATTCTTATTATTATCAGAGTTACTATCATCGGGATTATTATCGCAGCGAAGACGATCAATAAATTTTAATGAGTTTTTCGGAAAAATTGACTCGAGTTGAAATTATCACGCCGGTTCATAATCGGCGTGATATTACATTGCAATGCCTGAAAAGTCTTTCACGTATCAAAAAAGATGGTTTGGAGATTCACATTATCATTGTTGACGACGGTTCAACCGACGGAACAAGCGGGGCAATTTCTGAAAATTATCCGCAGGTCGAGATTATCAAAGGCGACGGTAATTTATGGTTCACAGCCGGAACAAATCGCGGAATCGAAGCCGCTCTCAAACATCATCCCGATTATATTTTAACGATCAATGATGACGCAGTGTTTGACGATAAATTTCTTCAAGTGATGATCGAATGTGCCGAAGATAATCCGAAATCCGTGGTTGGTTCACTGCTTTTACTTTGGGACACGCCGCATAAAATATTTCAGGTTTCGCCGAAATGGGATGTCTTGTCGGGTGGTTTCAGGCATTGGGTTCAACAGACGGTTTGGACAGTTCCGAAAAAAGCCTGGGAAGTTGAATTGATTGTCGGAAATTGTGTTTTGTATCCGGTCGAAGCCATCAACGAATGCGGTTTGATGAACGAAAAAAGGTTTCCGCATTTTGGCGACGCTGAATATACACCTCGAATGCATCGCAAGGGATGGAGATTGCTGATCGAACCGCGCGCACGGGTTTTCTGTCAACCGAACAATCTTCCGCCGACTGTCAGGCGGATGCCGTTCAAAAAATTTTTCTAAACGTTATTTCTTGATTTGGGGAATGCACATAGTTTGCGGCGCCGTTTTCTGGCAACCTGGTATGGCGCACCAAACCGTTTTGAGGGAACCCTTGCTTTTCCGATATTTTTGATTCGCTGGCTTTTCGGGAAAAACATCGAAG
>JANLTD010000678.1:0-2418 GCA_031362765.1 Acidobacteriota bacterium
TAAATAAAAAATTTGGTATAGTAATTCATTTTGAACCTTTCGGTTATGCTTGCAATTCTCACGACACATTTCTTGCCGCGTTTAATTCAATGTAAATGATAAAGGAAGAAATTATCAAAAAACTCAAATCGCTCGAAAATCCTGAAAATGTTGCGGGAATGGCGCGGTTTGGGATTGTAACGAAAAAGGCTTTTGGAATTGCTGCGCCGGTTTTGAAATTGCTTGCCAAAGACATCAAAAAACAGACGGAAAATCGTCATTCGCTTGCGCTCGAACTTTGGGAAACGGGAATTCACGAAGCGCGGATTATTGCGTATTTGATTGATAATCCGAAAGAAGTTTCCGAAACGCAAATGGACGCTTGGGTTGCAGATTTTGATAATTGGGCGATTTGCGACGGTGCTTGCGGACATCTTTTTTGCAAGACGGATTTCGCTTATCAGAAGGTTTTTGAATGGAGCGAAAAAGAAGACGAATTTATCAAACGCGCCGGAATTGTTTTGATGGCGTGGCTTGCGGTTCACGATAAAAAAGCGGACGGTGCGAAAATCGCGCAATTTCTTCCGATTCTCGAAACACACGCGGACGATGAACGAAATTTTATCAAAAAAGCGGTTAATTGGTCGCTTCGTCAAATCGGCAAACGCAATCTGCATTTAAATAAACTCGCCATCGAAACCGCCGAAAAAATAAAATCACAAAACACGAAATCGGCACGTTGGATTGCTTCGGACGCTTTGCGTGAATTGACGAATGAAAAAACGCTGGAGCGTTTGCGAAAAAAAGGTGAAAATTCAGAAACAGGCACGAAGTAAGCGTGTCGAAAGCAACACATCACACTTAATTATTTAAATCATTTAATCTTTCGGCTTGCGAATGTTCGGCAAAAAATATAGTTTAAATGCAAGGTGCCAACCCTAGATAGGCTTTGCTTATCAGACAAACGGCGCGGAAAATTTAATTTTTCGCGCCGTTGTTTTGTAAATTTAATTCCTAAATTTGCAACAATTCTTTTTCGCATTCAAAATATAGCTTTCAAATCAAACTCGGTGAAACTTTTTATGAATCCAATTCTTCCAAATTCAACCATTGGCGTTTTCGGAAGCGGACAGCTTGGGCGGATGTTTGCCATCGAAGCTCGCAAGATGGGCTATCGCGTCCACACGTTCTCGCCCGAGAGCGACACGCCGACAGGGCAGGTTGCCGATATCGAAACGTCGGCCTCGTATGACGATCTCGATGCCGTGCGGCAATTTGCAAGATCGGTCGATGTAGTGACGTTTGAATTTGAGAATGTTCCATCTGCGACTGTGGATGCAGCAGCTCAGTTTGTCGATGTTCATCCGAAAGGTGGAATTCTTCATACTACTCAAAACCGTCTTCGCGAAAAGATATTTCTTGCAGATAGCGGATTCCCTGTCGCACGCTTCAAACATATTAGAACGGTCGAAGACCTTCATATCGGTGCGAAGGAAATAGGTTTGCCTGCGATATTGAAAACCGCCGGATTTGGCTACGACGGCAAAGGGCAAGTAAAGCTGAACGGCGTCGAAACAATCGAATCTGCCTTTGCCAACCTCAACGGACAAGAGGCCGTGCTCGAAGCGTTCATCGATTTTGACAAAGAAGTATCGGTCGTCTGTGCTCACGATCAACTCGGAAATTTTGCTCACTACGGAGTGATCGAAAACGAGCACTCAAAACACATTCTCGATGTGTCGTTTGCCCCGGCGATTGTTTCCGAAAAGGTATTTGCCGAGGCTGTCGATATTGCGCGAAGCATCGCTGAGATCATGGACTATGTCGGCACACTCTGCATAGAGTTTTTTGTGACCAAAGACGAAAAGCTACTCGTCAATGAGCTAGCGCCGCGACCGCACAATTCGGGACATCTTACTTTCGATGCGTGTGTTACATCTCAATTCGAGCAGCAACTGCGTGCAGTTTGCGGCTTGCCGCTCGGTTCGACGGAATTTTACCGACCGGCTGCGATGGCAAATTTGCTTGGCGAACTGTGGCAAAACGGCGAACCAAAATGGGCTGACGCCATAACTAAAACAAACCTCAAACTTCATTTATACGGCAAAATGCAACCGCGCCCAGCCCGAAAAATGGGACACTTGACCGCAATCGCAAACACAGCAGACGAAGCCGTCAAACTTGCGCGAGAGGCGCGTTTGCGATTAAACACGTCTTCCCAGGGCCACGCCTGCTAAAACACAGACAAACCCGATAAAAACGCTCAAAAATAGATAGAGAAACGCGGTGAACATCTGCCTTTCGCGCAAGAGGCCGAATATTTCCATCTCAAATGTCGAGAATGTTGTAAACGCTCCCAGAAAACCTACAATGACCGCCATGCGAACGTTTTCACTCACAACAAACTTGTCGGCGAAAACTATCATCAAAAACCCGATC
>JANLTD010000686.1:0-4571 GCA_031362765.1 Acidobacteriota bacterium
GACGCCGCGAAGAAGGCCGTAGAGGACGCCCTCAAGATGTTCCCCGAATTGACTATAGAGAGTACAGCGAATGAGCCCGGCTACAGTGATGCCGAACGTCGACGCCTTGTGGATACCATGCGGCTCGCCGGTTTCCCGCCATGCGCGAAACCCGAAGCATTGGCAAAGGTCGAAAAACCGTTGATGACGAGCTTGAACACACCGCTCAAACTTCCCATCCAGAGATTGCCTTGACCATCTGCCGCGATACAGTTGAGAAATTCACCGAGTCCGTTTTCGGTGGCGTAATTTCTGAATTTGTCACCGTCAAAAACGGTCAAACCGCCTTCGGTCGCGATCCAGATGCGCCCGTCCGCCGTTTGTTGAAAGGCTTTGATAATTTGGCCGTTCAAGCCGTCAGTTGTTGTAAATTTACCAATTTCGCCTGCCTTGGCGGGCAGTTTGTTGCCAATGTTTTCGACAAACTGGCGCGGCGGTAATTCCGCTTGATCGTTAATCGGCCCGGGTTTTAAGACAAAAAGCCCGTCTTGCGACGAAATCCAGATGCGTCCGGTTTGGTCGGCGAAAATATAAGCCGTGTAAGGTCGGACCGCACTTGGCGGCGGTGTTGTATAAAAAGCGAGAACGCGTCCGTCTTTGGTAATTCTGACCACGCCGCGATCGGTCGTCAGCCAAAAGGTTTTTTCACGATCTTCGATAAAATAAAAAATAGAAACTGCTTTTTGATCGGGAAGTGAGATCGGCAGCGGGGGATTGAGGGTAAAATTCCCGTCACTTTCGGAAATTTGGTGGAGTCCGGCGGCGTTGATCGCCCACAAAACGCCGTCGCTGTCTTCAAGGATTTTGCCGGGAAGGCGGGCATTAATTTTTTCGGCGTTGAGCGTCAGCGAACCGTCAATACTCGATTCTGAAACGGTCGTTTGAGCATTAAAGCGATACACGTTGCCGTTTTGTTCGGCGATCAAATAATCGCCGTTGCGCCGTTCGATCGTGTAGAAAATACTGGCGGTTGCCGCCTCTTCGCCCGTGCCGAGTTTGTAATTGGTAAAGCGATAACCGTCAAAACGCGAAAGTCCGTCGCGGGTGCCGAACCATAAAAAACCGCGCGAATCGTATAAAAGCGTATTGACCGCACTACTGCCGAGACCGTCGGCGGTCGTATAAACACGCGTCGGCAATCGTTCAGCGGCAACCGAGGCGCAAAGTAAATTTACGACAACAAAAATTTTAATGCTGAATCTGAAGACGAATCGTAATTTTGACGAAAAAAAGGTCAACACGGATTTATTTCATAATCAAAGAAAAGGTATCTGATTAGATTTTTGGTCTTTGGTTTTTGGTTTTGGTTATATTCAAAGTAAACTCGAAGATTTCAAATCAAGATTTCCTTAAAATAAGCGAATAGGTGCGATATTCAAAACCAATCGGTAATTTCTGTCCAAAAACCAAAAACCAAAAACCTAAACAATTACTATTTTTCACTCATTTTTTTTTGAGGCTCGTAATTTCTTTCTAAAAACTCGACGCGATTTCCGAATGGATCACGAAATTCAAAACGATTATAATATGGAATTTTAATCCCTTCGAGAATTTCGATATTATTTTCAATCAATCTTTCGCGCCAGACATCCAAATTTTCAACTTCATACGCAAATTGTGCTTTCGATTTTGCCCGCTCCGTGTGGTCTTCGGTTCCGATGTGAACCTGAAATGCGCCGATTTCAAGCCAAAAACCGCCGCGCGTCAGCAAAACTTCCGGCTTGGGAATCTCATTTAATCCTAAAACATCGCAATAAAATGCTCGCGCTTCATCTTCGGCGCCTTTCGGGATCGTGATTTGCGCGTGTTGGACTCTCAGAATCAACGGAGTTTTTATCATTTTAGTTTTTCGCGCATTCTTGCCTCGACCAGCGCGGGAACCAGACCTTCAACCCGGCCGCCAAGTGTGAAAACCTGTTTCATCAGATTTGACGAAACATACGAATATTCTTCGGCTGCCATCAGAAACACGGTTTCAATTCCGGGTTCGAGCCGGCGATTCATCAAAGCCATCCGCAATTCGTATTCGTAATCGGAAACGGCGCGAATTCCGCGGACGATTGCTGTCGCCTGTTTCTTCTTGGCAAAATCAGCGGTCAACCCCGAAAAACTGTCAACAATTAATTCACAATTGCCGTTTTTGATCGAAGGCAAGATCTCACGAATCAAATCACAACGCTCTTCAACAGAAAACATCGGTTTTTTGTCGGGATTACTTAAAACGGCGATGATGATCTCATCAAAAAGCGGCAGACTGCGCTTGATAATATCGAGATGACCGTTCGTTAAAGGGTCGAATGAACCGGGAAAAATTGCACGTCGCATAATTTTTAGTTCGCAGTTGGCACTTGGCGGTTGGCAGTTTGGCTGCAAATGCTAACTAAAGATAAAATAAAACGTGAAAAAGGTATCACAAAATCAAACAATTCTCGAAAACAAGAAATTTAACTGCCAACTGCTGCCGCCAACTGCCACCTGCATTAAAACTTGGTTTCAAGTAACTTTTTCGCCTTTTCCGTCGTTTCGTTGTATTCGGGCAAATAATCGGGATTCGGCTTCATTTTCAAAAGATATTCGAGTTGTTTTTTCGCCTCGTCTTTTTTGCCGACGGCGATATATGCTTCGGCTAAATGCAGGAAAATATACGTATTGTCCTTGTTGATCGTCAGTGCCTTTTCGAGATATTCAACCGCTTTTTCGGGTTTTCCGCCCATCATTCCGGCAGTATTCAGTTCGACCTGGGCGAGCGCATCGTAGGCACTTGCCGATTGATAATCGGGTTGGATTTCGATAACTTTGTTCATCGCTTCACGAATATCGTCAATTGATTTGACACCGACCGTTACCGGACTGGCTTTGGCCTGTTCGCCAAGATTGGCGGCATACCAGAAATATCCTTCTGCTTTTTGGGTTTCAATTCGCGAGGCGATTTTGCCGGCTTGTGCGCCGTCTTCAAATGCTTTGTCTTTTTCTTTCTCGTCCGCTAACTGTTTGCCCAAGAAATAATTAAATTTGGCAAACTTCCATTCGACCTCGTAATTTCGTGTGTCCGCGTTTCTGACCGACGCCAGCGATTTGACGGCTTCGCGCAATTTTGCCAGTTCGCTGCGCTCTTTAAAGAGTGCCTCGCTTTTTGTCAAGGTTTCGCTGATTTTTGCGGCATCGGCGGGTGTCACAAGCGGTTCGGTTTCGACTTTTTTCGCGCACGATGCGGACAGAAATACCAGCAAACCGATTGTAATAAAACTGTAAATATGTTTTCTCATCATCGGGTAAATTACCAAAAACACCTAAAATAAGGTATATTTTTATATTTCGTTACTGAACGACAATTCATTCTAAAGCAATTAGGTACTTTAAAGAAACTTATAATGAGCAAAAACGGACAAGCGGCGGCGTTTTATGATTTGGAAGGAACTCTTGTGAGCACAAATCTCGTGCATACGCTCGGATTCTATGCGCAGCGTCAGCAAGGTTTGTGGCAGACCCTCAAGATGAGCGCGGGAACGGTGGCGAAACTGCCATTCTTCGGGCTCACGGATCTCTATTCGCGCAATGTTTTTAACGAGGTGTTTTTTCGAAGTTACAAAGGACTATCAGAAGATCGTCTGCGGTTTTTTTCGGAAGAGCTTTTTGAAGAAGTCTTAAAACCGGCGATTTTTCCCGGCACTTTTGAACTGATAAAAACATCGAAAAAGATCGGTCAACGGCAAATTGTGCTGACCGGAGCACTCGATTTTACGGTCGCAAGTCTGATGGATTATCTTGGAATTGACGATTTTGTCGCCAACCGTCTGGAATTTGTCAACGGTTACGCGACCGGACGCATTTTACCGCCCGTCATGGCTTCGGCGACGAAAGCAAAATGGATGCGCGAATATGCGGAGAAAAACGAAATCAATTTGAGCGAATCTTATTCATATTCGGACAGCATTTCGGATCTGCCGATGCTCTCCATCGTCGGTCATCCGGTCGCCGTCAATCCTGATTTTCGCCTCAAACAAACCGCGGCGCAGCACGATTGGGCGATTTTGGATTTAAAGTAGAATTGTTATAATGGCTACGTAGCCAAAAGGCGAAATGTGAGGTAAAAAAATGTCGCATACGGTCAAAGATGCCAAAAATAATTTGAGTAGTTTAATTCGTCTGGCGGAAAAGGGCGAGTCGCAGATAATTCGCCGAAATGAACGGGAAGTCGCCGTCGTTATTTCGATTGAAGAATGGCGAAAAATGAATGGGAAAAAGCCTGGTTTAGTTGAGCTTTTGCGTTCAAGTCCGCTAGTCGGCGAAGATCTTGATTTAACCAGACAGGAAGATTATCCGCGAGAATTCAGTTTTGGAGAATAGCAGTGGCTTATTTATTAGATACTTGCGCGATTTCCGAAATGGTTGCCGTCAGACCGAATCCGAAGGTTTTAGGTTGGTTTGAATCACAAAACGAAAAAACACTTTTTTTGAGCATCATTACGATTGGGGAAATTGAAAAGGGAATTTACCGATTACCCGCAAGCAAAAAACGAACATTATTTGAA
>JANLTD010000697.1:0-3031 GCA_031362765.1 Acidobacteriota bacterium
TTTCACCACAAATTCGCTCAACACTTCATACAAATTTTCAATCGTCATTTTATAAGAAGTTTGGTCAAACGGGTCTTTTATTTTTACCAAGCCGTGTTCATCTAAACCGTCGATCAAAACCGCGTGTTCCAAAGCACTTCCTTCGCGCAAAAAAACCGCCCAAACCTTTGTTGAGGTCGTAATTCTATCACAGGCGGAAAATTGCCGCCAAGCCATTTTCCTTCGGATTTATCAACTTTATTCAGGTAACGAGCCAAAGCAATCGCGTTTGAAAGTTCGCCGATTTCGCTCAAAATTTAGTCCTGCGTAACGGGTAAATCATAGTGTTCGGAAAGCATCTCGCCAACCGCCGCAACACAAGAAAAGTCGTTGATTTGCTTAACGACGGTTTTGTCAAATTTTTCGCCAAGTCTTTTCCAATTACCACCTGCACCGGCTTTGAATTTTGATTTTTTCACAAGGTCATTATTTTCAACTTCGGTAAATCCGGTAATCAATCTCCGCAAAAATATTGTCGCGGCTTTCGATCTCGTTGAGCAACGGTTCGTTGAAATCCCCTGTTTCGAGCATCGTTGCCAGCAGGTCAAAACGGTGAATGTGCGATTGGAATCGGCGCGACGAATATTGGACGGTCGTGCCCTGATAGATCTGAAACGCCCAATCGCTTGATTGCGCGAGCAGTAATTCACGCGCCAGTTGATTTAAGACGCGGCGTTCGATCTCGTTCGGATTTTCAAAACGATTTGCGATCTTGGTCATTTTGCGTTCGGCGTCGTGCTGGTACGGATACATCCACGAATTGTCCTCGTTGAGCCAGACTTTGTAATAACCGTTTTCACCCCAGCTCGAAGCGATCGGCTGTTGGATCTGGATCGGAATCTTGGCATCGAGAAAATCACCGGGTGCGATCGGCTGAATTTCCGTTTGGTCGTAATAGAATTGACGGAAAAGATAATCAATGAACATCGGACCTTCATACCACCAATGCCCGTAGAGTTCGGCATCATAGGGCGAGGTCACGAGCGGCGGATGATCGCCGAAGTTTTCGCGCAAAAGACGTGCCTGATCTTTGCGTTTGCCGATAAAATCAAAGGCGTGGAGCGCGGCCTTCTGACGTGCGATCGCCGGAACGTAAGGCTGTTTATTTTGCTGCCCGACGCCGCGTTCGCCGATTCTATAATATTTTAACCCCAAATGGCGGCGTTCGCCGTTTTCGTGCAAATGAGGTTTGAGATAATCAAGCGGCAGATCCCAACCGACATCGCGGTAAAATTCGCGGTAGAAAGGATCGCCCGGATAACCGACTTCCGCGCTCCAGACCTGTTGCGAGGTTTCGACATCGCGCGCAAAGATCGCGACGCCGTTCGGGCACATCACGGGTGCGTGAACGCCGAAACGCGGACGCGGATCGCCATACAGGATCGCGTGCGAATCGCCGATAAAATATTCGATTCCGGCATCTTTCAGCAAATCTTCGATGCCCGGCTCATATGCGCATTCCGCCAGCCAGATGCCGCGCGGTTGGCGCTTGAAATGTTTTTTGTAATTGGTGACGGCGATCTCGATCTGTGCGCGCCGCGCTTCCGGCGTTGAAATGAGCGGAAGAAATCCGTGGGTCGCACAACAGGTGATGATCTCCAACACGCCTTCGTCCTGGAGCTCGCGAAAAGCATTGATCAGGTTTCGCCCGTAACGATTGTTCCATAATTCGAGCGATGCGCCTAAGTTATCAACATACATTTTGACGACATCGTAAAATTCGGGTTCTTCGCGCTTGACGCGTTCAAATTCCTTAAGGGCGAGCGCAAGCAAATTTTCCAGATGCCGCGTGTATCGTTCCTGCAATAACGGATCGGCGAGCATTTCGCACAGCGGCGGCGAAACATTCATCGCGAGGCGCGGCCTGGCGCCTTCTTCGTGCTGATTTTGAAAGATGAAGATCAACGGCAGATAAACTTCCGTGATCGCTTCGTAAAGCCAATCTTCTTCCAAAAACTCGGGATATTCGGGATGACGCACAAATGGAAGGTGCGCGTGTAAAATTAAGCTGAAATAACCTGTCGGCATAAAAGGATTTTAACGCAAAGATGCAAAGACGCAAGGGCGCGAACAAATTTTAATTTTTGCCCACGAAACATACGAAAAATACGGAAAAATTTATAGACCTCTTATTTTTGTGTCTTTCGTGTGTTTAGCGGGCAAAACCTCTTGCGTTAAAAAAAATTAGTTTCCAAAACTAAAAGAACTGACCGGCGAAAGTTTCGGCAAATATTTCGGCGCGTCTTTCGGCAAGCCGGTTTTCGGAACCGTTCGCTTTCTGAGCGTTTTCGGGAAATTCACCAAACTCGCGCCAAATACGGCCGGACCGATCTCTTCTTCCTCGAAAATATCTTCGTCGAAAACGTCGAAATGTTCTTTCAGTGCTGCCAGGGCATTTTCCGTGTTCAGCTTTCCCGTATTTGCGTTCAAAAATGTAAAAAGCGCGTCGCTGATCTGTCCTTGCAAATCAGCGAGCGGAATGCCCGAAGCAAGCGCGAGCAGTGCGAAACGCATTTCTTCCGAGTTGAATTCATTGAAATCGAAATGTTGTTTGCCGACCAATTGATAAAAAGCCTTGTCGGTTGCGTGCTGCGCAACTTCAAAATCATCTCCGGCGAGCGCAACTTCAAAAGCGTCTTGCCTGAAGCCGGAAATGTCCAAAACCTGTGCGAAAGTATTAGCCGTTACTGCCCAATCCGCATCGGATGCGATGCGCGGACTCGGACTTTTGCGCGGCGTTTCGATCGTGTTCGAGAAAATGACGCGGATAAACGGGCGATTCGGCGCGTAAAAGCCGATTTCGCCGCGATAGCTCGCGTCGGCTTCGGTGTTGAACCAGTAATTGCCTTCCGCGTCAACCTCTCGAAGTTCTTCGCGTCCGGTTTTCAGATTGACGAATTTGGCGACGAGTTGATAATTGCCCGTGTTTCCCGCGAAAACTTTTTGCAAGGTCTGAAACGGGTTGTTTTTGATTGACCAGTAAAAATAAAGC
>JANLTD010000715.1:0-1537 GCA_031362765.1 Acidobacteriota bacterium
AGTTCCTGACAGCATATAAAGTCCGTCAACAAACGCTTCGCCGCCTTCAGCCGTGAATTTTAAATGAATATCGTGGCGGGAAATGCGTGCCCCCAAATTGATATTTGTTGAATTATAAAGACTTCCGCGTTTTAGTGTAACTTCGGTCGTGCCGATGTGAAAGGCTTCTGCGGACTCTCTCTGAACGCGATAATGTGTCAAGTTCGCGTTATCTTCGACCAGTATCTGAATCGCCGAATCGGTAAAACTCTTTCCCGCAGATTCGTAATTTTCGGTGATCGTCGCCTTGCTTCCGGCTTCGGCAATTACCAAAATATGCGGAAAGATCGCCGTATTTTCTTCCGCCGTAAAATTAAATTCGATCGGCTTTTCGACCGAAGTTTCCTTCGGAATCGTTACCACAACGGTATTTGCAAACGCCATATTTAACGCCGCAAAACCGTTTCTATTGTAATTAAACTCTTTCAAAAGTCCGATATTTCCGGTTTCATCTCCCAAATCTAAAATTTGAAATTTGAAATTTGAAATCGGAAGCGACACGACGTTAGTATATTTCCACTCTTCATCTTTCGGAGTCGGAAAACCGTTTTCGGTAAAATACGCAAACGCTTTTTCACGCAAATCTCTGAGCCATTCCGGTTGTTTTGAATTTTCTAAACTCGCCAGAAAATCCTGTTTATAAATTGTTTCTTTCACTGCTAAAGTCATATAAAATCTTTTAATCTTAAATCCAACGGCGCCCGTTTCGGCAAAATTCTTCGTATTTTTCGCCGTGCGAATTTCTCAAAAACTCTTCTTCAAGACGCACCTGAATCTGCATCAGCACATCGGCTAAAACAACCGCCAAAAGTATCAATGCATTCGGAATTGTCAGAAAAAACCCCAAAAGAGCCATTCGCATTCCAAAAAAAATCGGGTTGCGCGAAACCGTAAAAAGCCCTTTTTCAACGAGTTCGGTTTCGTTATTTTCATCAATCCCGATACGCCAGGATTCGCCCATCTGCATCTGTGCGGTTGCTGTCCAAATCAAGGCAATCGCCATCAAAACAAGTCCGACGATTTTTAAAATTAAGTTTTCAAGCCAAACAATCGGTGTCGCATATTGATAAACGCTTGGGGAAAACACAAAAACAAGCGTCACAATCAGCAAGATCACCAGCGGCACCCGATAAATGTTTTCGATAAAATCAATCGGTTTATCGCTTTTACCAACCACATACGGATTGATGCCCGTGCGTTTCCACACCAAAACGGAACGCCAAACAAACGCAATGCCGAAAAATGCGAGCAAATATAACGGCAAAATTATACGTAATGCTTCATCCATCTTATTTTACTTTCGGAACGCCCAAATCCTTACAAATCTTATTTGCCAATTGGTCGCTGACTTCGTTATGACGCGGAACCGCAGAGCGTCTGTTTTGCGAAGGATTGTGCCACCAAGAATGGTTTCCGCCTTCTCTCAACAATTCACAACCGCTAGCAGTCAAATGCCGAATCAGCTCTTTGCGTTTCATATTGCAATCGCCAATTCTTG
>JANLTD010000756.1:0-27845 GCA_031362765.1 Acidobacteriota bacterium
GTTTTGTCGTTATTTTTAGTGTATTTTTGTTTCATAGCGTATCTCCTTTTCAGGCTTCAAACCTGTTATGTTTTTTGATCAAAACAAGGATACGCTATTTTTACCTTTTTTCCATTTCCACAACTTTTGATACTACCTCAATGGTTACGGCTGACACTTATGTTATCTCAGCCAATGGCAAGAACGACAACCCGGATTTCAATACCTTGAAGTGGATCGTCGAAGCTGCCAAAAGCGGTAATCGTAAAATCGATATCGTTGTGACAAATTCTACACCGAGTACGAACAAGCTTTTGACAACCAACAAACCGGCTGATTTTGGCTATCGCCTGATTGTAAAACCCGCCGATGATAAAAGCATTGTCGTGAAGATGGCATAGCAATGGAACAGCAGGTGTTGGGAGCGATTGGAGGCAGTTTGAGAATTAATTTTTAGAGTTTCGGCTTAGATTAATATAATTCTCTCCAAGTACTTATGTAGTACTTGATAAAAATTAAACTTTATATGCATCAATTAAGTACTCCGACAAGTAAATCTTAAACTAAATTTTTGTGTTTTCACTAATAAAATCAAGGGTTTTGCCAGAAAAATACTTTAAGATATTATTGTCGGGGTAGTTAAAATTCTAGTAATAACTTTGTTCAACAAACTTTCAATACTTGATTATCGAAACGGAGAAAATATGATTGATAACAAAATTAAGATTTGTGTAGATAAGGAAATACCAATAACGACACAGCCCCAAAGCGGGGAGGAAATGGCAGTCGTCTTTGCAAAAAAATGGAATAAGGGTCAGACGTTACGCGTTCATCTTTTTGAAGGTGACGAATATGTGAAAGAAAAAGTACGGCAGTATGCGCGCGAATGGGAGGACCATGCGAATATTAAATTCGATTTTGTTGATGACCCGACTGCCGAAATTCGAGTGTCGTTTAATCTGGACGGAAGTTCCTGGTCAGCGGTTGGAAGAGATGCCTTAAACATTGATTGGTTTCCGCCGAACCAACCGACAATGAATTATGGGTGGCTAATGCCTGATTCGGATGAGGAAGAATTCTCCCGCGTCATAATCCACGAATTTGGACACGCGATTGGTTGTATTCATGAACACTCAAGCCCAAGCGCCGGTATTCCCTGGGACAAACCGAAAGTTTACGCCTATTATGCCGCCCGCGGTTGGGATGCGGCGACGGTTGACAACAACGTTTTCAGGAAATATAGCGCGAGCGTCACCCAGTTTTCCCAATTTGACCCGGAATCAATTATGCTCTACCCGGTTCCCGAAGAACTGACGATCGGCGATTACTCGGTTGGTTGGAACAGGCACTTGTCTGAGACCGATAAGGAATTTATCGGTGATATGTACCGGTTTGATTAACCCGACAAAAAGCCGGACGTCGGTAGATGCCAAGGTCCCCGGCGGGTTGAGTATTTACGATTATTGTCATTAAAAAATTAACCCGTCAACCATTTTGAGCTTGAATGCCAAACCCTACTGGGTCTACCGATTTACTGGAAGGCTAATTTTTTTTCACGGAGCAACAAAATGTCCTTAAATCTCGATGGAGAAAAAAGAGACTTATTTCTTAAGGCGCTACTGGCTGCCTTCGACCTGCAAGATCTGACCATGATGCTGAGTCTCAAGCTCAATAAGAAACTGGCATCACTCGCCGCTTTGAATAATACGTTTAATTACATTATCTTTCAGGTTGTCGAGAAAGCCGAGTTAGGCAGTTGGGACGATAGGCTGCTGGCTGCCGCGCGGGAGGCTAATCCGACAAATGAAAAACTGTTTGCCTTTTCGCAGCTTTTCGGTTTGGCTTCAACTGTTGCGCCCCGCCAGGAAGTGCAGCGTATCATTAGCGAAACCAGCAGTTTGCTGAATGTTGCGCCCTGGCGGTCAAAGCTCGCGGAATGCGAGCCGCGTGTCTGCCGGATTGAAATCGAATCAAACAAAGGACGCATCAACGGAACCGGTTTTCTGGTCGGTACCAGTCTATTATTAACGAATTATCACGTGATGGAGCCGGTTATCAAAGGCTTGAAAAACGAAACGACCGCCAATGGTTCACAGGCGAACGCCGAGGACGTGACTTTTCTTTTCGATTACAAACGGACGGAGAACGGAAAAGAGCTTAATAAAGGCGTGCCGTATAATCTGGCGGCGAAAAATTGGTTGGTCGATTGGAGTCCGAATCCTTTGCTTAACGCGCTTCCGCCGAACGACCATCTCGATTATGCGCTGCTCAGACTTGACGGAACGCCGGGCAGCGACGCCGTCGGCGGCGGGCAGCCGATAAACGACAACGCCCGGCGCGGTTGGCTCGAATTTCCGGGCACTCCACATAATTTCACGCCCGACACGTCGCTCTTTATTCTTCAGCATCCGAAGGGGGCACCGCTCAAACTGGCGATCGGCGAGCGCAGCATCATCGCGCTAAACGAGAACGGAACCCGTGTCCGGCATCGCACTAATACGAACGAAGGTTCGTCCGGCTCCCCGTGTTTTTCGCAAAACTGGGAATTGATCGCCCTGCATGCAAGCGGCGACCCGGACTTTACTCCGGCTAATAAAGCGAGCTATAACGAAGCCGTACCGCTCGCCGCCATCAGCAATCTGATGGAAGAACGTGGTGTTCTTGCGCAATTAGGTGAAGAGGAGTTTTAAGTTAACGAGAGAGCAACAAAAAATCCTATGCCACTATCCGCCGACCAATTTGAAGAATTACAAAAGGCTTTCATTGACACCCACGATAAAGAGTCTTTGAAGATGTTGTTTAAACTCAAACTTAATCGTAAGCTGGAAAATGAAGTTAACACCGAACAAGGATTTGAAGCCGTCGTTCTTGAGACGCTTGAAAAGGCGGAAACCGAAGGATGGCTTCGCCTTTTGGTCGAAAAGGCGATTGAGTATTACACAGGAAATAATGACACCACGCCGTTGGCACTCGTCAATTTTCTACAGAAATATAAACAAGAACTGCCCCTGTCCGGGCAGCCGCTTCAGGATTATTCCCTTCTGATTTCAATGTGCAATCCAGAAGACTCGCCGACACTGCTTAAAGAAGCCCTGGAGCGGCAGCATAATATGATGATGGAGAAGAAGCGAATGATTCCGCTCGTCTGCATCGTTCACGGCGATATTGACGATTTGAGCAATAATATTGTTAGAAACCGCCTCGCCGATATAGAAATTAAAGAGTTTTTAAGTGCGATTGATCGACTTCACCAACCCGGTAAGGAAAATACCAAAAAGATTCCTCTGCCGTGGCAGGCAAAGGTTGAAGACCTTCCAAAATATTTTAGCCGGACGCTGCTGGAAACTTTTTGCGCCGATCATGATAACCAAAACGACCGTAAAGATCTGAAAAATGCCATTCGGATCTTGATAAATTATCCGGAACAATTAATGTTTTATTATATGTCGGATATATCGTGGGACGCCGGCGGCGAAATCAGCGGTCAGCGGTCAAAACTGGCAAAACTGATCGGGTCTTTAAATTTCTTCAGTCAGTCGCCGGAAGAAAAAATACAAAACAAAATAAAGGCGTTTCTGGATTTTTGGAATGACCCGCTCAAATTTGTGGATAGCGATAAATCATCCAAAGATACAGGTTATTCCGAGGATATTAAGGACGACCCATTTGTCATTGACGAAAGCGTTCCGCCGAAGCCGCTGCTGATTTTTCTTTTCTATAAATATCGGCATTTTGCCGAACCCCGGAAACAGGACCAGCGGTTGAATACAAAGATGCATGAGTTTTTCACGGATTTAGATTTCAGCGATTATCCGAACATCTGCGGAGTGGTGCTACCGCATATCGAGCCGGTCGGCGAAGGACTCGTTTATAATTGGCTGCACCGGAAACCAATTTTCAAGGATTTTTGTCGCCTTCACCCGCTCAAATTCTGTGACATAGCCAGTCTCGAAAATGATGTTCAGGGATTTTACAATAATGAAACGAATGAACATATTTTGAAGGATGAAAAGGTTTACGGAAAAATTCGGATGAGATTCCTGACCGAATTTCTCAACGAAAGATTAAACAGATATAGTTGCCGGGAAAGAATTTAAACCGGCAGCCCAAACTTTATTAAAATCTGCCGAAAATTATATGGACTTTCCATTTTACGAAAAAAAAATAAACGACGCTGACGGGATCGAAAAAGATACCGAAATCACGCTCGCCCGGAAATATCGTCCTGACGAAGATTTGGTCAGCGCCGTCAACGTCGCCATGCTGCTCAAACAACCGCTCATTCTGACGGGCGAGCCGGGAACCGGCAAAACCCAGCTGGCGTTTAATTTAAGCTGGCAGCTCCATTTAAAAGATAAAGATAAATTTAAGAGCAAGAAGCCGTTTATTTTTGAAACCAAGTCAACCAGCACGGCTCGCGACCTGTTTTACACCTACGATACCGTCGGTCGTTTTCACGCCGCGCAGATTGCCCAGCTCGAAGGACAGACTCCGCCGGTTAAAAAGTCGGGCAGCGCCGAAGATTCCGGAGCGACAAAAGGGGCAAAATCGGCAGAAAAAACAAACCATTCCGAAGATTCTCAAACTGCGGTTTATAAAAAACGCCAGTCAGCCGAGGATTTTATTACTTACAATGCATTTGGCGCAGCAATTTTGTTTGCACAAGATAAGGAAAAGCCGGCGGACGTTTTTCCGCCGGACATCTTGGAACGCGACGACGAATCGGACGAAAAAAAAGCCGAACGGCTTCGCGAAACCGGCTGGCTGCGGCGCTCGGTCGTGTTGATTGATGAAATTGATAAAGCGCCGCGTGATTTTCCGAACGATATTCTGAATGAGATCGAGAAACTGTATTTCCGAATTCCGGAGCTGAACGGAAAACAAATCAAAGCCGACAATGAAGAATATCGTCCGGTCATTATTTTGACGAGTAATTCTGAAAAAAACTTGCCGGATGCTTTTCTCCGGCGCTGCATTTATTATCACATCAAATTTCCCGAAAGCACCCGCATGAAAGAGATCGTTCAAAGTCATCTTCAAGCAGCAAACTCTTCATCGAAGAAGAAAGATGACGGGAACGATTCCGGATCGTCCGAAGCAGGTATCGATCAGGCACTCGATTTATTTTACAAGTTCCGCGACGCCGACCGGAATTTAAGGAAAACTCCGGCAACTGCTGAATTCATCAGCTGGCTGCGCGTAATGCAACAGCTGGCTCAAAAAAGTAACCATGAAGTTTCACTGGACAATCTTAAAAGCTACGCTGGCTGGAAAATGCTGATCCGCCCGACACTCGGGGTCTTATTTAAGTTCCGGGAAGATTTTCGCACGGCGAAAGAGATTATAAATCTATGGGAGCCGAAAACGGAGGCAAACAAACAATAGAGCCGGACACAAGTCTGTTCGCATTTCTCTACGGTTTGCACGAAGCTGATTTTTTGATCAGCCCCGCACAACTCGTTAATGCGCAGAAGGTTCTCGGCGTTCTCAAGGGCGCTGACGACCCGGTGCGAATCAAATCGCATCTCGCCCCGCTTTTTTCTTTTTCACCCGATCAACAACAAGCTTTCAGCCGAAGTTTCGACGAATGGTGGAGAACCAATCGCACAGCGGTCGAAACCGGTTCCGGGCAGACAGAGGACGCTCATCGCCCGATTGATAATAATGAAAAGGAAGGCGCTCAGATCGCGCCGTCTACAGCCTGGTGGCGCACGAAAAATTTTAAGATCAGCGCGGCGCTCTTCGCGGTTTTACTGCTCGGCATATTCGGGGCAATCTATTTTCAGCCGGACGAGCCGCCGCCGCCGCCATTTGTCGACAAATATCACCTGTCAGGTACGGTGCGCGACGTTGATTCAAGAAGTCCGATTTCCGGTGCCCGTCTGCAGCTTGGCGGTCAATCCGCACAGACGCAGGCTAACGGGCAGTACTCATTGGACTACGAAATTTCGACTGAGACGCTTCTGCTTTCCGCCGCTCACCCTGAATATGAACCTACCGACGTTCCGATTAATCCCAAAGAGACAACGGCACTTGATATTTCTCTAAAACGTCTTCCGGCGCTTGTGCTGCAGCAGCGTGAAAATGACCAGCGACAGTTAGACGAAACGGTGAAACGGACATACGAATGGCTGCTGATTTTCGCGGCTCTGCTGCCGTTTGTCATTTTCGGTGTATGGTTGCTCTGGCGCTGGTGGCGGCATCGGCAACTCGAAAAATGGCGCCGGAAACACCAGCCGGATTTAGAGCGTCTGAAGGTCGCTGGCAACGAGCGCGATTTGTATAATCATCCGGATTTTTTGCGGGTCACGCGTGAAATGCGCCGGTATCGTCAGATCGCCGCCACCAATTTGGAACCTGCCCGGACGGTCGAAGAAACGATTCGCGCCGGCAATTTTTTTACGCCGGTTTACGGCGCGCGGCGAATTTCGCCCGAATACCTGATTTTAATAGACCGCACCGAATATGTTGATCAAAACGCCCGGCTGATTGACGAGATTGTCGATCAGCTGAAAAAGCAGGGCGTTTTCGTTGAGCGTTATTTCTTCGATCTGAACCCGCAAATCTGCTGGCGCGAAGATTCAAACGAAAGATTTTACGATCTGTCGGCACTGGCAGCGCGGCATCCCGAAGACCGTCTCTTGATTTTCAGTGACGGCGCGGGGCTCATAGATCCGTTTCTGAAGCGCCCGCGCCAGGATGTTTTCAGGCTGCTGGCGAGTTGGGAAGTTCGCATGCTGCTTATTACCAACGCCGCGAACCCGTTTCACGAGTGGCTTTGCAGGCAGTTCGGGCTGCCGGTTCTGATGGCGCACAAATCGGATTTGAAAACTTTGCTCGACATCATAAATCCGTCCGAAGCGCCGAAAAAAGATGCCCGGAGCAAAGCCAGCCGCCGGCGTTATTCGAAATATCCGGCGCTTCTGCGATCGGAAACCGATAAGTGGTGGCTGCGCGACACGCCGCCCGAGCAGACGATGAGCGAATCGGAGCGGAACGCCGGAGAACCGGTTTATCAGTCTGAAAAGGTTGAAATTCTGCTAACCCAATTTGAGTATTATTTGGAGCCGAAGGGCTATGAACTGCTGTGCGCCTGTGCGATATATCCCGAGCTGCTTTGGGACTTGTCTTTTTATCTAAGCTATCATCTGCTCGAAGCCGGAGAACGTGAAGAAATACTTGAAAATCTCGTCTGTCTGCCGTGGTTTCGCACCGGACGGATGCCCGGCTGGCTGCGCACCTCTCTGCTCGAAAGTTTGCCTGCCGAGCGCGAGGTCGTTATCCGGCAGCTGGTCGAAACGCTTTTAATCAGCTATCTGCAAAACCCGCAGCGGGGCTTTCAACTCGAACTTGCACGCGGAACCCCGCCGCCAAGCTGGACGACGCGCTTCGGCGCGCGAATCCGCGCCTGGCGGGCGAAAAAACGCTTGTATGATTTGATCAAAATCGAGTCCCGTGAAAGCCCTCTGCGAGATTATGTTTTTCTTAATTTTCTGTCCGGCAACCGGCTTGCCGTCATTCTGCCGCGAAAGCTCCGGCAGGCGCTTCAATCCAGTTCAAAAAATGTTGGGAAATGGTCAAGTCGTTTGTCGCGTTTCGTTGAGCAGGTGGTTTCCGGCTTTTTCACTCTTCTCAAACGTCACGGCAACCTACTTCTCGGCTTGTCGCGATTGAGGACGGCAACGATCACGGTTTTTGCAGCGGTCGCCGGCGTGCTTATTTTACTGTATTCGGCGACGGCGGCGCTGCTCATCGCGCGGAGCATACCGGAAGGAATCACTCGGGATCTGCCCGAGACGGTGCTCAACGTCAATCCGCCTTTTCCGCTCCCGACCGTCGTTCCCAGTGTCCCGCCAACGCCAGCGCCAACACCGACGCCGACGCCGGATATTTCAACTCCGCTACCGACGCCGATTCAATCGCCGGATGCTAATTTAAGTAATAGTTTTGATAATAATGCCAATTACAACAAACCCGATTTGAGAACCCCGAAGCCGACTTCCTCACCAGCTAATCATAATTTTAATATAAACACTAATATAAAAACTCCCACACCAATTCCGCCAGGCGATCCTAAGTCAGCGGTCAGAGTCAGATTTATTGATTCTATCCTTAGTAAACCTATTACAAACGGCAGATTGGTTGTCCGCCCGGTTAACGGAACTGACACAGTTTTTGATCAGGGATTTAACGGAGAAGTGCAGCTGGATTTCGAATTACCCGCCGGAGATTATACTTTTATTGCCTCGGTGCCGGGATATACAACCGATGTTTCTCGCGTTCAAATTGATGGCACAGGCGTTTCTATTCCTATCAGGCTTCAACGCGGAACACCCGAACCATCAAATACGAGCTGTTTTAATGAGGTTACAGTAAACGCCCCTGGAATGATTCAACCCGGCGAGGAAGTCACCTTCACAGCTGATGTTAAGACAAGCGAAAGCGCTCTTTCATACAATTGGGCGGTTTCCGGCGGTTCTATCGTATCGGGACAGGGAACCTCAATAACCGTCGGTGGATTTTCGCAGCCAGGATCTTACACCGCCACCGTAAATATTCAAGCCGACAATGCAAATTGCGAAGCCAAAACCGCTTCGGCAACTGTGAAGGTCATTGATCCAGTAAAGTCCACACCGACACTTACCGACCAATTCGGTAAAATGCCGGATGGAGAGTTCAAAGCACGTTTGCAAAATTACTACATAGAACTGAACATTGAACCGAGTGCACAAGGCTATATGATCAATTACGGAACGGATAAAGAAATCGCTGCTCGTGAAAGTCAACTACAGAGAGGAATTAAATTAATGAACCTCGATCGAAGTCGTTTAACGATGGTCAGAGGCGGTGCAAATCCGAACGGTGCGGGAGTTTATACGAAATTTTACGTCGTTCCGGCAGGCGCTGAAAATCCCCAGCCCTGATCCGATTTGCGCGCGGCTTTGGCTACCGGAATTATTTTTTTTTGTTTGAATAAAGAAGGATTTTAGCGTCCGAAAAAGATTTTTGCCGGAAGGAAATTTTTATGTCTTTAACACCCGACCAATATGCAGAACTACTTGATGCCTTAGTCAATTCGCTTGCCCCGGATGAATTTGAAATAATGTTCAGGATCAGATTGGGGAAAGGATTAAAAGAGTGGGTTAATGTTAATACCAGTTACCGTTCAGTGGTTCTGCAAGCGATTGAAGTCGCCGAGGATGGAATTTGGACGGCTAAGTTGATTGAAAAAGCGATGGAGCATTTCAGGTTACTCAACTTTGGACAGGAGAGCCCGCGTTTAGAAGCCTTTCTGCAGAAATACCAAAATTATCGCCCCGAGCCGCCGACATCCGCCACGATTGATTATTACAAGACCTGTTACGTTCGAGCCCGGCGGCTTTTCATCGATCGCCAAGATCTGCGCGAGGTGGTCAAGACGCTTCGTGAAGACGACGATGCGCCGCGCACCTTTCTTGTCAAAGGCAGCATCAAAACCGGGAAAACTTATTCCCGGCAGTTCATCTCTTATCTCGAAGATAAGCCGGTCGCCGGTCGCAACGAGATTTACCGGACTATTTATATAGATTTGAGAACTTCGCCACACAGCCCGCTCCGGATTGCCGAGACCATAGGCTTAAGACTTGAACCGCCCGCCGATATTACAACCATTCCGCCGCAGGGCGCCGAGCAGGAAGCTGCTTACGCTGGAAGATTACTTGATTGGATTCACGGACAGATGAATGAAACCGCGCCGAGAACGGTTTGGTGGATTGTCATAGACCATTTTACGGAAGACAATCTTCTGAAAGGCACAAAGGAATTAATCAAACTGATGATTGAGCGGGTTGAAGACGAATTACGCGGCAGATGCCGTCTGGTTATTCTCGATTACCACGATAATATTCCGCTTAATATTGAAAAACGCTCAATTTCCGTGCAGGTCAAACCCGTCGAGCGCGGAGAATTGATTGAATACTTGAAACAGGTATTTGAATTAAATGATCTTCACAAAACGAGTGAGGAAATTGAAATAATCGGGGATGTTATTCTCGAACAGGTAAATTTACAGGTAATCAACGTTCCGAACGGTGAAGAACAACGCTGGGAATTTTTATACGATGCAGTGTCCAACGCAATTGACCGATATATAAAAGATTCGGAATAGGAATTATAAAAAATACGATGTCGGAAAATTTAACAAAAAAACAGGAAATCGAACACAAGCTGCAAAACTTATTCCCCGACCCGGATAAAGCGCCGCTCGATATTCTAGTGAATTATCGAAAAGCGGCGGCGGTGCTGGATTATTTCGATTTTAACGAAATCAACCCACTGAACGGCAAAAACAACTTGAAAGAGGCGCTTGACAGCCTGCTTTCGGTGAGTCGGCTCGTGTTTGACGAAAATAACAATCCTTTTCGCGCATTATCCGACAGCGTCCGGCGGGACGTACTCGAAACACTTATTCGGGAAAACGGTGTTGCGGAGGCTCTGGATGCCAATCCGCGACGTCCTTCGACTGATTTCCAGAAACTGCTTGAGAGATGCCTTTTAACCGATGAAATATTACTGCTAAACCAGTTTAACCAGCAACAGCTTTTGGCATGCAGCAAAGTCGCCGAGATGCTTGCAGGTCTTGTTGAGAATATTCCGAAGGTCGAAGAAATTCGTCGGCAAATCGAAATAACCAATCTGTTGGACCCCCTTAAGTTTTTGCTTGGAATTAGTGACGGCAATCCCAGCGGCAGCTTTTTCGGACGCCAAAAAGAGCTCTCTCGTCTGTCCGATTATGTTGGCTTCCGAAACTCCGGCTCGGTAAATGAAAGGTTCAGGCGAGGTGTCAGCGAGGTGTTCGGCTTTGCCGAAAAACCCCCGTTATACATTTATGCGCCGGGCGGAATGGGCAAATCGACGCTTCTGGCAAAGTTTACTCTGGAACATGCAAGATTTGACGACAGTGAAAAAATTGCTTTCGTTTACCTTGATTTTGACCGTGCCGGGATAACTATCGAAGAACCGGTAACGCTTTTGATCGAAGCCATTCAGCAATTGATTGTCCAGTTTCCGGAAAATCAAGTGTCGCTCAAAGAATTACAGTCCAGATGGTTTCGGCGTTTAAACAACGATGACCAAACCAGTCTTGAGAAAACGGTAACGAAAGGACAGGTTTTTCGAGTCAAAAATCATTATACTTAC
Source organism: Acidobacteriota bacterium (assembly GCA_031362765.1). Taxonomy (GTDB): domain Bacteria; phylum Acidobacteriota; class Blastocatellia; order Pyrinomonadales; family Pyrinomonadaceae; genus JAFDVJ01. The sequence continues at coordinate 11,158 of JANLTD010000756.1, forward strand.
ATTCGAGAATTTGCCTACATTGTCAAAGACCTGGCAATTGAAAACAAGCCGTTGTTATTTGTTCTTGATACCTTTGAAGAGGTTCAGTATCGAAGCAGCGTCTACGTCGAAGAACTTTTATCGTTTTTAAATGAATTGCTCGGACAGCTTCCGACGCTGCGCGTAATCCTGTCGGGAAGGGCAGAGATTAAATCGAAAGAATTCAAACTTGAGCCTTTCGCGTTGGAAAGATTCGATAAGGTTGCCGCGCAGGCTTACTTGATGAAAAATGGTGTCACCGATAAGAATGCGGCGGCGGCGCTCGCCGAGCAGTTTGGCGGCTTTCCGTTAACCTTAAAACTCGTCACCGGACTTTATAAAGCAGGTGGGGCTGATGCCGCCGGAATTTCGGATATAAAAACCACCGAATGGTTTTTCAAAGCCGAAGAAGAAGTCATTCAGGGACAGCTTTATGACCGGATCCTGGAGCGTATCCGAAACAAGGAAATCAGAAAATTAGTTCATCCCGGCCTGGTGCTGCGACGCATCACACCGGAAGTGATTCGTGATGTGCTGGCAATTCCCTGCGAGGTTGAAGTTCCAGACATAAGCCGGGCGCAGGCGCTTTTTCAGGAGCTCGAAAAAGAAATTACGCTAGTTGTTCCACAGGGCGCAAAGGTTTTGGTTCATCGTCCCGACGTGCGGCGCGTCATCCTCGGGCTGATGAAAAAAAACAAGCCCCATATTGTCGGACAGATTCATCTAAATGCGATCGAATATTACCGGAACTTCGACGACAAAACATCACTAACCGAGGAGATTTATCATCGCTTATCAATAGATTTCGACCGACGGACTTTAAGCGAACGTTGGATTCAAGGTTTACACTTTTCCAAAGATGATGTTGAAGAGCTGCCGTTGCAATCTCAAATTTTTCTGGCAGCCCGAATCGGACTTGAACTTGATGATGAAATCTGGAAGCAGGCAGAGCTCGAAGATTGGCTTCTTTATGCGCAACGACGTGCCAGCGAACTAAATGCTGTCGAAAAGCCCGCCGAAGCTCTGGAACTTATCGAAGAACGTATTCCTGTCCAGTTGATAAACAGTCCGTTAAGAATCATTCAAATTGAGGCTTTAAAACGGTTGAAGAATTATACAGAAGCACATAATCTCGCTGCACGAGGAAAGTCAGCCGCGACTCGTCAGGGAGATACGATAGCCTCCGCCGAGTTTATTAGACAACTCCAAGAGATTGAATCACATATTGAGCCAGTTAATGAGGAAAAAACCATGTCATCAAAATCTGTTGCGAATAAACCATTCGGAGATATTGCTTTGTGTCTGTCGGGCGGCGGTTATCGCGCGGCAACTTATGCGCTCGGAACGCTTGTCATGCTCGACGAGTTGAATTTGCTTGATGACGTCAAGCTTTTATCGACGGTTTCGGGCGGAACTTTTACCGGCTTAACCTACGCGACGTGGCAAAGCGAGGGAAAGTCCTTCAACGAGTTTTATAAAGATTTCAGCGATTACCTGAAAACTACAAACGCCATTGATAAAGCTCTCAACTATCTTTACACAACACCTTCACCGTCCGGATCAACCGACCTAAGTTTGATTCGTTCGGCGGCAAAATCCTACGGTGACTGCCTTTTAGGCGAACGGACATTTAAACAGCTCATGGAAGTCGCCACCGAAAACGGACGATTTCGTGAGCTTATTTTCAATTCAACCGAGTTTCGTGAAGGTAATTCATTCCGTTTTCGCGCCAGCTCCGACAAAACAGTATTTATCGGCAATCAAAATTTTGCCGTCCCAAAGGATGTGGCGGAAGAAATTCATCTGGCCGATATTGTTGCCGCCTCGTCGTGTTTTCCCGGTGCCTTCGAGCCGCTTCGCTTTCCCGATGATTTTTACTGGCAAAGTCCACTCGATACAATTCGCGGCAAATTAATCAAGGATGTCGAAAACCCATTTGCTGATCGGCCTGTTTATCCGAACGGCTTTAAGAACAATGGAAATTGTCTTCCTCTTCCTTTGATGGATGGCGGAATTTACGATAATCAAGGCATTACGAATGCCGTGATGGCGAACCGTAATAATAATTTCGGACTGTTTTTAATTACCGATACCAGTGCGCGTGATGATGATATTCTCAATTTACCTGATGCAAGCCCTCGGCGCGGTCTTGTTTCACTGGGCACGCTGTTCTGGTGTGCGATTGTACTTTTCATAATTTCACTGATTTCTATCGGGATAATCGGATATTCATTTTTCTACAAAGGTGAAATCATTCATTTCCAATCTTGGCAGATCATCATTGGCTACATCGTCTCAATTGCGCCTGCCTTTCTTCTAATCGGAGTTCTTACCTGGATTTACAGCCAGTTTCGTAAACTTGAAACGTTCGAAATTTCCGGCGCGAAGTTTGGGCTTTGGCATTACTTCAAAAAAATGGCGCTGCCCGATGCGATCGAGTTCATCAAGTCACGGGTCAATTCCGTACTAGCGATGACCTCGAATGTTTTTATGAAACGCATCCGGCAGCTTCAGTTCAACAACCTGATGAGCGCCGAATCGCGCACCAAGTTGGTCACGTTTAATCTTATTTATGACTTAAACCCGAGTATAGACCGCGCATGGTTATGGAAACTCGACCCTCAACTACAACCGACCCGGAGGATGAAGGAAGTTTCTGCCAAGGCAGAAATTACCCCGACGACACTCTGGATGAACGAAGAGCAATTCAATATTTTAATTGACTGCGGGCGATGCACGACCTGTTTTTCACTTCTTAAATATCTTTGGCAAAGATGGCAGGAGGAAGAGCGCGAAGCGCAAAAACAATCGTCGCCCCTTAGAATTCCGAAACCGAATACACCCGAATCGCAGTATTACGAAATTTACACAATTCTGAAAACAAAATGGCTCGAACTGCAGAAAATTCCGAATTAAAGTTAGCTTCTATTCCGTACTGAGTCGCGCAGATAAAATCGGACTAGTATCTAAATCCGTAAATAAATGGTAACTTTAGAAACACCAATTACGCAGTATATTTAAGAAAAGGACGTGAATTCAAGTAATAAGTGCAACTGTCGGGTAACAGAGTGACATTACTGCCACTCCGTCCCCTCAGAACCGGACGGGCGACTTTCACCGCATCTCGGCTCAAGCCATTCCTCACGTTCTCATTGAAGAACGCAGCTTTGATACTGTCAATCGCTGACTATGAACCTGATGATGACAATTTGGATGCAGTAACACCGTATTTTCAAAGGTATGATTCCCGCCATCAACTTGTCGTTGAAGGTGATGAATATGCCATCCGGTTTGTTTGGTGATTTTACTTTCACAAACCGGACAATTTCCATCCTGGTTCAACCATAAACGAAGCAATCTTTTGTATCCTTTCAAGTTTTCTTTCATTTGAAGCCCAAGTCGTTCCTCAAAGTAAGTTTCCCAGTCAGGGTCATATGGATTTGCTTCTCCTTTGATTTTTGTGTGTCGGCGGATAACAATGTCGTTGACTTTGAGAAGTCTGACGACTTTTGCTTTTCCGTTTTCTGCTTGAATTATGCCTTCAAACACCCAATTGCGTGTTCCAACAGTTTTGAAATATTTCTGTTGTTTCCACGTTTTATTCTTATTAGGACTTACGCAGTTGACCAGTTATTTGATAAAAATAAATAATGAATCCGCCAAAAGTAACTGACGAGGATTACATTAACTTTATCATAACCACGCCGCGCGAGAACAGAAAAAACCGGGGGAGATTTCGGTTTATGAAGTGTTTTCTGATAATTTTGCAGAAATCTTAAAGCGCAATCTGCTTTGGTTTTCCACATTTTCTTTAGCAGGGATTTACCTGAGCTGCTAATAATCTCCCCCGGTTTTTTCTGCTCTCCAATTCGCGGTTTCTGGCTCTGGCTCTGGAGCGAAACATATCTTTGCAAAGATCAAATAAAATCATACGAAAGTGCCAACCGAATCCGTTTTCGCTGGTCGAAAAACAAACAATCTTGGTATTTCGCTGCCGTTCCGAGTTCAAACAAAAGCGGAAAAGTTTATTCATTTGAAGAAATCGAAGCGATCTACGGACGCGAGGAAATCAACACGCGAACACGCCGCGGTAAACTCGCCGCGTAAAATTTATGAATTAAGGAGATCGAAAAACATTGCTCAAATGTAGCCGCTTAATTTGCTTTGTAATCCTAAGTGTTTCAATTTTTCGGTTTATTAAGTTTAATTATGCCGATAATCGCAAAACTACTGGGCGCTTTCCTTCTGTGAAAAACATTGCAGTATATTTATCTAAACTCTTTAACCTGCCCGCAATCGCATTAGCTTCCGTTGATTGAACAACATTTTTAGCGAGCATTTTGGCGTCAGTTTCAGTTACACGTAAAACAAGATAATTTGCAATTGCTGCATAGAGCGAGTCATTAAAATCTTTTGCTTCTTGTGATGCAACTATCATTGAAATTCCGAACTTTCTGGATTCCTTTGCCATAGTTGGCAACAATTTTAATTTTCCGGCTCGGTGTGCTTCGTCGAAAATTACGGCATGAGTAAGCGCGGGCTGTGAACCGCGCAGTAACATATTTTGATAAATGTTTAGCAAGGCAAAAGACGCCATTGCGTTTTGTAAAACTTCATTTTGAGTTGCATGAAGCCGGACAATTACAGGCTGTTTCATTTCCAATATACTCGAACGTTCCGCGATACTGCTGAAAAAACCGTAATCGTTTAATTCCTCCAGCCGGGCGATAATGCCTGCATTAGGTTTGGGTTTATTTCGCAAAATTTCATAAAATCTTTTGAATTGCGGTGCCGGTAGTGAATTTGTATTTTCTGAATTTCCGTAGCCGACCTCAACATAACTTTCTTTGATAGCTTCCCGAATTTCATTGAGTTGTATATCGCCTAAATCCGTATAAATAGCGGAAAATATGTCACGCAGTTTTCCGATGTTGTCGAGCCAAGCGTGGATTTGAGAAGTAACGACTTGAAGCGGGTTAAATCCTAATCCGTTATCTATATCAATAAAATTTAGGTTTCCGACTCGCGCTCCTAATTTAGTTTCGATGTCATCGTGATAAGAAAAAATAATCGGCGTAATGCCGCCATTTATAAGCTGTTCACACAGATTAATGATACAAGTGGTTTTTCCCATTCCTGGAAGTCCGGCAATCATCAAATGTGGATTTCCCGTAATTGCCATTTTCCATTGAATCGGAGTATCGGCGGCAACAGTGTTACCTAACTCCAAAATCAAGCCGTCGCTCGGTTGCAACGCGGAATCTTCTTTAGGTGGGAACTTTGATTCTTCATCTACTATTTCAACTTCAATCGGTTTGTTGGCGTTTCCATCATTACTGTTTGTGCTTTTTAAAACTGTTTCGACTGTGATTTCAGGTTCAATTGGATTGTCTGTTTTTTGTGTAATTTGCCCAGAATTTGTTGGATTGATAGGTTCAGGCGTATCTATTGGAGAAAGAGGCTGCTTAAAAATATAAGGCAAATCAGGAAGCGACTGCGCACCGAAAATTCTAATTTGAGCAGATTCTTCGGTTTTAATGCGTTCAATATCGTTCTCGTGTTCAGGGCAAAAAATATAACCGCAGTCGTTCGTAGCTTCCAACGAAATTTCTGTTTCCGAACGAAATAGTTTATCTATCGCTGTTAATAAGCGAGTGCGTTCATTCGCATCAAGAAGATGTCTACCGGATTTATCTAAATAAAATCTTAGTGCGCGGGCGAGCCTTTTACGGCGTAAAACGATTTGAGTTTGCGTTAGCTTAGCTGAGAAGTAAGTGTCCATCCAGCGCCGACGCGTATTTGAAACTTGCTTAGCAATATACTCGTGAAGCTTTGTGTCGAGAGCGGATTTGAGCAACCTGCGGTACTTGATTTCAACGAACGTAAATTGCAAAACACCACGCTTTGCCAAATCAACATACACCAAATCGGCGCGCATCATTGATTTTTCTTCCACGTTTTCTTCGCCAACTTCGGCTGATTTATCCGGTTTTTCAGCAGGAAGCAAATCTCGCACGTCATCAAGCGGAACTAAAAACCCTTTTTTAAGCGATAACCAATCGCCATTGGCTCCAAACTTTGCGCACCCGGCATAAAACATCGCAAGGGCAATCATTTCGCTACGCCCTTGCCCGCGTTCGGCGAGCCTCATTGCTAATCGTCCGCTAATCGCCTTTAAATTTGCCAGAAGAAATCTGCCGTTTCGTAGGCTGCGACTAAGCGCCATTTCGTCCAGAGACTCTTCGAGCAATTGCAAAACTTCGTCAATTTTAGCGGTTGAAGTGATAAGTTGTAATGAGTCCAAATCCTGTCGTTCGGGAACGCAATCTATGACATATGTGTCGTAAACATCAGAAACGTCTTTCGGCGCATCGAAATATTCGATTCCGGCATTTCGATCAACACTCACTACCCAATCGCTTAACTCGTGAATTCTTCGCACAAAATCCAATTGTTCAGCTTTAAGACTGGTCTTTAAAGTCGCCCATTTGGTTTCGTTTGAAGAAGATTGGTTATTAAAATTCGCCGCTGTTGAGCGAATAAGCGCACTATGTATTTTATGAAGCCGCTCGCTTAATCCTCTCGATAACGGATGCTTTTCGCCTTCAACTTGCGGCGCGAGAGTAAGCGTCCATGTTGGAACGGGTTCAAGAGAAAACTGACGCATCAAACTCGGAATTAAACCAAATGCTTCTATCGGACGAGCTTGGCTAATTTCTGTTTCTTTCGCCGCGGAGACTTCCGAAGCGAAAATGTCAAAGGCGACAGATAAATGCGCCGGAGAAGTCGGTATCGAATCCGCGCGTTTTGCCCATTTAAGTCGAGGTAGAGTGCTGTTTCCAACTTCAAATGTTTCAAGCATCCAACGCTCGTCCGCCGCGACGAAACTTGCACCGCCGACACCGGCGCGTCGGCGCTCGGCAGCTTCAGCAAAGAATCTTCCGACCAGGCGTGAATTTTTTGATTCTGAACCGGGAAACAAATTTAATACATAGCCCTGCTTTGGCGCTTCGCTTATGGATTCTTCATCTCCTTTGCTCTTTAGACTTAAACCTAATGCCTGAGCAATCGTTTTGCCATCACCTGCCCGCAAAGCATTAATATGTATACTTCGGTACTGCGGATGCAAAACAGCATATTTTTCAATTTCGCGCGCAATCGCCGAAGCTGTTGTAACGCCGACAGTCGGAGCTATATCTTCGTTTGCCGGCGATAAACAGCGCATCATCTGAGCGATCATCGCTTGTGGTTCCGGCTCATCGTCTTGAATCATAGCAACCGCGTAAAAACCAAGCGTATCGCCAAACACAAAACTTTTGTTCGATTTGATTCCGGGTAGAAACATCGGGACAAAACTTCCGTCAAGCATCTTTAACGCGTTGATTGTCTCAGTTGGAGCTAGTTTTTCAGCAAAACGCACGTGAAATGCCAATTCATCATAAGCATTGTGCCAGGCTACTCTGATCGGGTGGCTCGGCAAAACGATCAAGCCAATCGTTTCACCATTCAAAGTTTGCACTTCGACCGTATTTGCTAAAGCTAAATGTTTATTCCCCGAATCAATCGCCGTTGTCCAGGCATTTACATAAGCCGAAGCTGCGTCATTGTTGTGATAAACAAATCCGATGAATCCGGCTTGCTCGGCGGCACGCTGCGCTAATTGGCGGGTGCTTTCTTCGAGTTTGCGCCATCCGTCAGGCGAATATTCGTCGCGATCAACCGGTAAAAATTCAGGCTCGCCGACGCGTGAGCCGTCGGTTCTTACTCGCACAGTCCAGCGCCCGATTGCAAAATTATTCTTCTTCCAGTTTTCTTCAACAATTTTGATAAGTTGTGGGCGAAAAACGCGCCCGCTTTTACCGTTGACATTGAAATTGATAAAGCCCTGTGAATCTTCAGTCACAGGTTGCGCAGTAACTGTTACAAAATCTTCTTCGTCTAACTTGATTGCTTCTTCAACCAACGCTCGCGCTTTTTTGCCGACGCTGGTTCTGGTTTTGGCGTCGTGCGTTCCAAAGGTCAAAATAAATTCCCGGCTTTCTTTCCAGCGCAGCGATTCGACAGGATTAGACGTATCAGCCGGCGGCGGCTCATCAATCGGGTGCACCACAACTTTAGCTTGCCATTTTCCGTTTTCCTCTAGGTCAGCGAAATCTTCGCGCGTGAAAACGCATTTCTGCTCTTTTTTGTCGGTGTGTGCAACTTCGCGGGAAACAAGTTCAGTATCCGTGCCGGTGACGATAGAAACTTTGTATTCAGTCGCACCAGCTTTAAGATCGGGCGGTTGAACTTTCCAGCGCACTTCAAATTTTGAAGTGTCATTTATTAAAAACTCTACTTCTTTATCATTGTTTAGAACGAGGCCCGTCCATTTGTGCGGCGCTGCGTCAGGCTTTGATTGCCAGTCGGTTAATTCAATGCTGATAATTTTCTGGCTGTTAAATCCCGGCTTCAAATTGTTTAGCCATAAATCAGGAAAATCGCCTGACCGCACAGCCATTTCCGTCCAACGCAAACCGCTTGCATCGCGCAGGAATCTTTCTAACTCAACGGCTTTATTCTTATCTTCTTCGGGTAAAAGCAAAGATTGAACCCGTGATTGCGGCGTATTCGCTGCTCCAGACGGCAGTAAAAGCCGTTCCACAATCTGCGCTGAAACGGCAATGTCTTCTTTTCGCAAATCATCTGAAACGGCAATTGACCATAATCCGAGCAAAGAAATATGCTTTCCGATTAAATCCGCTTCAGCAGCACACCAGACATAAAAATCGAACTCTCTCCAGGGAGATATAGCGTTCGTGCGTCCGATTTTTTTTGCTTGTTTGACAGCAGCTTCAGCAAAGTCACGCTGCGCTTTGGTTATTAATTTCCTTTCAGCGATGTTAATTGCCCTTGGCAATAACTCGCTTTCTACGATTTCACGAACCGCGCTGTAAATGCCGTCCATACCGGCACCGGCAGTTTTCGTATCCACCAAAAGCAATACGCTTCCGCGTTTGTCCTCGCGAATGTCAACAGCGTGGTCAGCAGTAATAAATCTTCGCTCGCTGTCTTCAACGTCTGAAACGTAGTAAATGTCCCAGCCAGCAACTTGCAAACTTCCGTTAGCGCACAGCTCTCGCATCGCGTCGGCAGGAAGCGAACGGACAAAAGCCATTGTTCCTTCAGTCGGCTTTTTTAACAGTTTTGCGAACGCCTCATTAAGGCACGTAGAGTGTAATTCAATCAGCATCAGTTTCGACCTCAAATCTTTGTTTCAAACGTTTCATCGCCTCGGCGTCATTAACCCCGACGAATAATCCCAAATCGCGCAATCTTCGTTCAAGATAACCGCGATTTTTGCGGAGCTGATCATCAGGAATTGACATTCCAGACGGAGCTTCGTCTATAAAGAATCCATAGCGTTCACGCAAAATCTTGATAAAACTATTAAGCGACAAACTCTTTGATTTACCTTTTGACTGGCGCAAATGCCTATGAACAAGAAAATCGATCGCCGTATTTGTCAGAACAATCGAACGCCGGTCAGTTGCTTTTCCCTTTAAAGTAGTCCGCCTTTTCTTTGCTAGTCCGTTTGGCTGATCAGCCATCAGACTTGACTCAAGAAACTTACGGAAATGTGTTCCTTGGAGCTTGTCACCCATTAAGTAAATAATTGCCTCTGCCATTCGCCAAGCTGGATGAATTTCTTCGTTTTCCAACAAGTCTTTAGCATGTGTTTCTCCCGCTTCTTCGAGTGCGTCGGCTAGTTTATTACAATCCTTTCGCAAATCTCTGTAAATATCTCGGCTTTCATTAAGGCGATCATTTAATAAATCACCCAGATAATTGATTCGAGCAGTGGGGTCTGGAGTTGAAACGGGTAAATCTCTTAGGCGTTCTTGTTGTGCGCGTTGATCTAATATTTTTAGGCACATCATACAAAGAGGCAATCTAGCCAGTCTTTGCAGAAGATCGTCAACGCTTTCTTCCGAAAATCGGCGTAATTTATCATCACTTGATGCCGAGCAATCCACGAAAAGCCCCCAAGGTTTTTGATCGTCCTGAACCGGAACAATGCCGTTTTCAGACCACTTCAAAAGAATTGCTAAAGTCGAAAGAAAGATGTTCGTTGTTCCAATAGCAATACACGATTCGATCATCGGAAGAAGTGATTGCCGCGGAACATTTTCCCCGTAACTGCGAGTAAAGATATTAAAATCTTCATAGAAATTTTTAACAGCCTTGATTGCAACAGGCAATTGATTTGAAATATTATGTGCCCCGCCTGATGCTTTAAGCGGCGCTTCTCCCAGCATTTGGGCAACTCGAACTGCTAGTAACTGATCAATACCAATTTCGGTGGATTCATCAAAATCATCTGATCTCAAATTGTTTCTATCATCTTGAGAACTTGCGCCAGTTCCAAACAATGAAAGTAATCTGTTTTTTTCAAAACCTCCGCCAACAGAGTAATAACCTTTGCCCTGATTGCTGATAAAAGGACCTTCAGATTGGTTGGCAACAATTGCGGTAAACATTTCAGGAACTCCGCGAAGGTGAGCTGCGGCTTTTGGTAAATCTATCCAACTAGAGAAATAATGTGCCGGGAAAACTCGTTGGACTTGTTCTTCTCTGCCTGTTTTATGATTTCTATTTTCAAAACTATATGCCAATAATAAGTCGGCTAAAATTGAATGTTCTGTTGAATTATCAAAACCTACGAAATTTTCGGAATCATTTACTAATTTTTTAGAAACGTCATTTACCGTCGCATCAGCTCCAAAAACATCAAAAAATTTCCCTTTACCTCGGCGTTGTCCCCAACGCATCATATACAAAACTGTCGGCAATACACCGCCCATCGTATAATCCTGCGGCGTGACAGGTAACGCGGGATAATATCCCGTTCCCCAAATTTCTTTAACATCACGTTTGCCTAAAACTTCCTCTACTATTTTACGGCTCATAATTCAATCAATGTCACCCTCAACTTGAAATCTTTGCCTTAAACGCTTCATTGCCTCAGCATCATTAACTCCGACGAATAATCCTAAATCACGGAGCTTTCGTTCAAGATATCCACGGTTTTTACGAAGTTGTTCATCAGGAATAGACATTCCAGGCGGCGCTTCGTCTATAAAAAATCCATAACGCTCACGCAGAATTTTAATAAAACCATTAAGCGATAAATCTTTTGGACCGGTTCCAGTCTTTGATTTCCGTAAATGTCTATGAACAAGAAAATCAATCGCTGTATTCGTCAAAACAATCGAACGTCGTTCGGTGGATTTCCCCTTTAAAATAGTGCGGCGTTTTCTTGCTAAACCGTTGGGCTGGTCAATCATTAAAGATGAATCTAAGAAAAGCCGATAACGACCTTGGACTTTCTCCCCCATTAAGTAAACAAGAGCTTCAGCCATGCGCCAGGCTGGATGAACAGCTTCATTTTCTAAGAGGTTTTTAGCGTGGGTCTCACCTTCATGTTCAAAGGCGGATGCTAATCTATTACAATCCCTTCTTAAATCACGGTATATATCACGACTTTCGTTTAAACGTTCATACAATAAATCACCGAGAAAACCAATTCTCGCAATTGGATTTGGGCTTGGATTAGGTAGTCCTCTGAATCTCTCCTGCTCTGCGCGTTGGTCAAGTACTCGCAAACACATCATAATTATTGGTATTTGCGCCATTCTATGCAAAAGGTCGTCAAAACATTCTTCTGAGAAGCGACGCAGAATCATATCTGTTGAAGCTGAACAGTCAACAAAAAGCCCCCAAGGACTTTGTTCATCTTTTTCTACAATTACTCCAGTTTTTGCCCATTGCAGTAAAATTTTCAAAGTTGATAAATATATATTAGTAGTCCCAATTGCAATACACGATTCGATCATCGGAAGCAGAGACTGGCGCGGGACAGTTTCACCATAACTTCTCAAAAAAATATTGAAATCTTCAAAAAAAGTCTTGGCAGCTTTTACTGAGATTGGTAACTGATTCGGTATATGATGCCTACCGCCTGTCGCTTTAATTGGTGCTTCGCCGAGTGCTTGGGCAAGCCTTACAGCGAGCAATTGATCAATACCAATTTCAGTAGTTTCATCAAATTTGTCTGACTTAACATTATCTTGCTGACCCTCAATGCTTGTTCCAGAACTAAATAATGACAACATTAAATTCTGTTCAAATCCGCTGCCGATTGTATAGAACCCTTTGCCCTGATTGTTGAGAAGTGAAGAACCTTCTTCTTGATTAGCTACAATTGCAACAAGCATTTCTGGAACTGAACGTAAATTAGCAACATCGTCCGGCAGATCAACCCAACTTGAAAAATAATGAGTGGGAAAAATACGTTGGACTTGTTCAACTCTCCCAAGTTTATGCGCTTTATTTTCTAGGCAAAAAGCTAATAATAAATCAGCTAAAATAGCTTGCTCAGTCGTATCTTCAAATCCGACAAATTTATCTACACCTGTAGTGAGTTTTGTTGAAACGTCAGTGAGTGTGGCGTGCTTACCAAAAACGTCAGCAAATTTACCTTTACCACGCCGTTGACCCCAACGCATCATATAAAGCATTGCAGGTAGGACGCTTCCAAGAGCATAATCCTGTGGAACTATTGGTATCGCGAAACGATACCCCGTTCCCCAAAGCTCTTTTACATCCCGCTTCCCTAAAACTTCTTCAACAATATGTCTGCTCAAAATCTTCCTCCTTATAGGGCTGGAGCGATTGCTAATTTTTGCATTCCGTCAATCATTGCAGCTTCCACTTTCATCACTTTTTCGTTCGCCGGATTCCAGGCGAATAACACACGGTCACCTTCCTGAGCGAGTCGTTGTTTGAAAATTGAGAGATTGGCGAAAGTGTCGTCCGATTGCGCGTCAGAGATTTGGTAGCCTTCGCGCAATTCCATCAATAAATTGAACAATTCCGCTCCGATGACTAATTCTTCGACGTGATCATTATCAAATTTGTATGACAGAATGACGTGCGTATGCAGGGTTTCAATGCCTGGAACAGCTCGCACTATTCGCGGACGCAGGGAGAATTTATCGCGCGGCTTGCTTACCCAAAACGCTGTTTCTGTTGGCGTGCGCGGAGTGATTTTAAGCGGGATGGAATTTTTGTCGGCATAAAATGCTTCTTCAGGCAAATCCTCCAGCCGGGCGATGCCTTCACAAAGTTGCGAGCATATTTCTTGTCGCTGCATATCGTTTCCGCTTTCTACTTGCAAAAACTTATCTAAATGCTGAGATTTGGTAAGTCCAAGAGCATTTTCGCTGCCGCCGATTCGCTCAACCTCCTTTTTCGTCCATTCAAAATATGCCTGCCTGCGCAGCGAATCCAGGACGGGTAAATCGTTTAGCCGATTGTTCTGACTCAAAATATCTTCTGCTTTTTTCAGTAAAAATCGGTCAACATCAGGATGTGATTCCAACGCCGGATCAAGTCGGCTTAGTTCCGACAATAAATCGCCTTGCCGAAATCCCGAATTGAAGTCGAAAGCCCGATCATAATACATGGGAGGAAATAAATTTGGATTTTCGTGCAAATCCATACATTCAAGGGTTCCAAAGAAAATATAAACCAATGCGGCTCGCAAACTTCTGGCGGTAATGTGAATTTCGCCGCGCTGGTGAACGGCAAGCAAAGCCTCCGTCAGCTTTTCGCGTAAGGTTAGTCCACGTTCGGAATCGCGCAAAGCATCAACCGATGCCCAAGCATGGCAGCGCATTTGAGCCGTGCAGCTATGACAAGGCTTCCAAACATCTTCTTCTCCGCCAAGCATTTTATATAAGAGTTTATCAACAAAATCCCTTGAAAGTTTCGTACTATTCTGTTGAAATCCCCCAACTAGTGAGCGTTTATTGAGGTCAATAAATCTAATGCGCGGATTGAGTTCGCTATCGTCATCATCGAGCGCTGAGTAAAGCTCACCTACTAACTCGGAGCTGTCACTCTCTTCAAGCCATTCCAATAGTTTACCGTCATTGATGGCTAGCAGATGAACTACATTTTCTGGAAATTCGCCTGATTGAAACGGCGCGAAACATTCATTTAACAATTCGTTTGCCGTTCGTCCCTGAAAAGCTGCCGATCCGTCAAGGTTAGCGTAAAAGCGAAGCCCGTCCGGTAAAGTCATATCCCAAATTCTCTGAGCGGACGCGCCTACTTCCAATCCGAGATTTTTTGCCAGATTTTGCAGGAACGCAGTTTTTCCGTCGCCGGCATTGCCACATAATATAACCAATGAAACTTGCCGATTTTTAATGTCGTCGGCAAGAATTTCGTCAAGCGCAGTCTCAACGTAAGTCATCCTGGCAAAGTCTGAGTCAAGCCCGCGCGTTTCTGCATTTCCTTTGGGCGAGCCGGGATAACTATGCAAAAGTTGACTGAGCCAGGGAACGACATTATCGGTGCGGATTATTATAGGCGAGGGCACGAATGGCTCAACTCCAATTGAAATCTCAGATTGATTCAAATTACGAAGAAATGTTTGCGCCTCCATCGCCGACGCAAATCTTTGGCTTCTGTCAGGATGCGTGGCGCGGCTCAAAAATTTATACAACTGTTTCCATTCGGATTGATCAATTTCCTGCCAGTTTAACCCCTGCGTTTTATTGGCGTGCCCTCCGTGATGAAAAGGTTTACGGTCAAACAAAGTATGAAAGATCGTAGCTGACAATGCGTAAAGATCATCCGAAAACTCGACAAAGTAGCTTGCTTCAATTTCTGGCGGGCAATATATAGGATTGCAACCAAGCGGTGGATTTCCGGCTGTAGTTACAGTATCAAAATCGGTTAATGTGACGCTGCTTCCATTAACGATAATATTGCGCGGGCTAACATCACCGTGAACTAATCCGACCTCATGAAGCTGTGCTAGTGCATCGCACATATCGTTGATCCATCTTAATGTAATGTCCTCATGTGCTTCATTTCCCAATTCATCGAAATAAAGCGGCAAAACACCGGTCAATTCATCGAGAGGTTCGCCCTTTACCCATTTAAGAAGGGCAGTTACAGTGTTAGGCTGCCAGTTGTTGACTACTTCTAAAACTCCTGCTAAATGAGCGCCGCCTGCTTGGGCACGAACCTTTGCGTAGGCTCTTGCCGCATATTCACCAGCTTCGTTATTAGTAATGGCTTTAGCGACGTATGGACCGGATAATTCGTCCATTGTTCTCGGATCAACTTCCATTACCTTAAATGTTGTTCCGAAACCACCTTGCCCGAGTTTAGTTATTACCCTGTAAAAGCGATTATGAAGCTCGAAAACTGTGTCTTCATCCCAGTATTGAACATCAGGAATTGTAAGTTCAGGTGGTGCCGGATCTATAATTTCGATGAGATTCTTATAAATTTCTGATAAGCGGGCGCGTTTTGTTAGGTCAGTTTCCAAACCCAAGCTTAGAACCCGAAGTATTTCATCTATTTCCGGTGAATTAAAGGCTTCGGGTAAATTGTTGAAGATTCCGCTGAGTGAAGCGCATAGTGAATAAATGTCTGAAGCCTTTGAACTTGCGCTGATTCCATTGGTTAATACTTCGGGAGCGAAAAACTGTTCCAAACCTGTAAAATCACTTGGCGCCGCAGCCGCAACCGTTTGTGCGCCAGGTAATTTAGCAAGGTGTAACTGTGTTAAAAGCGGCTCATCATTTGAACGAACATGAATTGTTTCCGGCGTTAAATTGCGATGCAAAATCGGGTTATTTACCGCAGTATCATCTTCACTCATTCCTTCATTGTGAATATCTCCAAGTGCTTCAATACACCGAAGAGCTGTATAAAAACGTCTTTGAGGAGTCCAATTCTCGTCTTTTGCGCGTTCAGCAAGCGTCGGAGATTCAGTATCGATGTAAGAAAAGAAATATAATTCGCCAGGATAATTTTTGGCTTCCTGAAAAGAATCCATCAAGTTCGGCAGCCAGATTGATGTTTGAAGACGCTGCAGAATTACAAATTCACGTCGAGCAATTTCAATGGCATTTTTCTCTGTTGAAGCGGTTAAGTCGTAAATGTGCAGAATCACTTTATCTCGTCCCGGTTTTCGCCGAGCGTGATAAATTCGGCGAAATGGCGTGTTGATTCTTTTAACCGGTTTCAGCTCAAAAAAAGTGTTGTCGAAATTTTGTATTTCATCGTTCGCCAAAGCCGCTGCTTGCGGATGCAAGACTCGGCTGATATGCGCGATTTGCTCATTTGTCAAAATAGTAGGCGCGCTGACATCAAGCAAATCTTTCCATTCGGTCAAGCCGAAAACATCAACACCGCGAATACGGCGGCGTGTTAACCCTTCGATATATTTTTCATTTTCGCCTCTGGTCAAAAGAAGTTTGCCTTCGACAAATCCAAAATCAAAATTACAACCGCGAGTGAGCTTTCCTTTTAGCCTTTTAGCTTTTTCATTGAGTTTTTCGGCTTCTGCTTCAGCAGTAGGCATCCTCGCGCCTTTAATGTCAGCGGCATTCCAATGCTTAATTTCAATGACGCTAACACCACTTGGACAAACGACAACCAAATCTAGTTCATCCGACAGATATTGGGAGTTGGATGAGTTAGAATAATTGGTCAGCAAAGCCCAGTCGCTGCTTGCCGCATGATTTTGCAGTCTCGATTTAAGATATTCAGCGGCGTGTCTCTCACTATTA
Source organism: Acidobacteriota bacterium (assembly GCA_031362765.1). GTDB lineage: Bacteria > Acidobacteriota > Blastocatellia > Pyrinomonadales > Pyrinomonadaceae > JAFDVJ01. Next base: position 27,813 of record JANLTD010000756.1, read on the forward strand.
TTGACAAACGCTCCACAAAGCAAATGTTTTAAT
>JANLTD010000766.1:0-3985 GCA_031362765.1 Acidobacteriota bacterium
TATCGGGTCTGAGTTTTGCTAAAACATGAACGTGGTCATTCATTCCGTTTATCGCCAAAGCAATTCCACCAGCTCCGCGAATCGTTCCGCCGAGATAATCATACGATCTCGTTTTCACATCTTCGGTGATCAACGGCTCACGATTCTTCGTTGAAAAAACGATGTGATAAATCAAATTCGTAAATGACTGCGGCATCCGTTTTGAACCATCCAACCTTTTCGTTTTGAGCCTGTGAAACAGGCGATAGCATAAAGCCTCGTGCGGTAGCGCGAGTTTATCGCAAAACAAATTATCAAAGCTGTCGAAGACAGCGGCAGCCTTTGAGTTTTGACGGCTGTCGCCCGTTTCACGGGCTTGCTTTTTCACCCGTTTCGTTACCCGGCGTTTTCACGCCGGGCTTTATGCTGTCGCCCGTTTCACGGGCTGAAAATTAAATACCCTTTAATAGTTTTTCAAATTCTTCGTCCGAATATGGTTTTAACTTTTCTTTGATTGAATCGTTAATTGCTTCATACAAACTCTGATTGTTGCCTGTTCCCTCGTTGCCGCCCATTTCCAATTGAAAATAATACAAATCATTCAAAATACAATTGGCAACCCTACGGGCATTTTCATTGTCAGAATTTTTTTCAATTTCAATTATTAAATCTATTGCCTCCAAAGCTGCCGGATAGTAAGTTCCTCGATGATCATTTCCTATTGCATAACGAACTTCATTTAAAAAGCCATTGTTGCAGCTAGATTCATTGATTTGACCCAGTTCAATTAACACCTCGGCTAACTTATCCGGATCAAAATCCATTTTATTTGGGTCATAATATTCAGGAGCTAAATATTTGACCCAATCAATACTACGAATCTTTTTCTCGAAGGAAATATTATCCACTTTCAATTAGCTTTACTTTCCGCAACCCGTATAGGTTTTCGTCACGTTATACAAAAACTTCTGCATATCCCAAGCCGCGGTCGGACATCTTTCCGCACACAAACCGCAGTGGAGGCAGACGTCTTCGTCTTTGACCATCACGCGGTCGGTTTTCAAAATGTCGGAAACGTATAGATCCTGCGTCAGATTCAGCGCCGGAACTTTCAGCTTCGCCCGCAGATCTTTTTCCTCGTCCTCGTTAGGCGTGAACGTGATGCAGGCGGTCGGGCAAATGTCCACGCAGGCGTCGCATTCGATGCATTTCGATTCGATGAAAACGGTTTGCACGTCGCAGTTCAGACAGCGTTCGGCTTCTTTGAAACCGGTCATAATGTCGAATCCTAGTTCGACCTCTTTCTTCCGGTCTTTGAGGGTCAACTTCTTGTCGGCCTGCGGGACAATGTAGCGCAGATCGTTCGTTACTTCGCTGTCATACGCCCATTCGTGAATGCCCATTTTCTGGCTCTGCAGATTGACGAACGGATTCAACCGGTCGCGAACGTCCCCGCCGCTGCATAAGCGATGGATCGAAACCGCCGCCTGATGGCCGTGGGCGACCGCCGTGATGACATTTTCGGGGCCGAACGCGGCGTCGCCGCCGATGAAAACTTTCGGGTGTGTCGTTTGAAAAGTCACCTTATCAACGACCGGCATTTCCCATTCGCCGAATTCGACGCCGATGTCGCGTTCGATCCAGGGGAAAGCATTATCCTGACCGATCGCCAGAATAACGTCGTCGGCTTCAAAGAAAACGTCCGCTTCGCCCGTCGGAACAAGGCGGCGTTTACCGTTTTCGTCGTACACCGCTGCGACTTTTTCAAAGGTCATTCCTTTTAAGTTCCCGTCTTCGACCACGAAAGCTTTCGGCGTATGATTATCAATGATTGGAATGTCTTCGTGCTGGGCGTCTTCTTTTTCCCACGGCGACGCTTTCATATCAGCAAACGGACTGCGAACGACGACCTTGACATCATCGCCGCCGATCCGGCGCGAAGTCCGGCAGCAATCCATCGCGGTATTGCCGCCGCCAATCACCAGAACGCGCTTTCCAACTTTCTGAGTATGTTCAAAAGCGACGCTCGAAAGCCAATTAATTCCGATGTGAATATTATCTTTCGCTTCCCATCGTCCCGAAAGCTTCGGCAGATCCTTTCCGCGCGGCGCGCCCGTCCCGACAAAGATCGCATCGTAATCTTTTTCGAGGACTTCTTTGAGACTTGAAACATAATGCTTGAAATGTGTGTGAATTCCGAGATCGAGAATATAATTGACCTCTTCATCTAAAACAGTGACCGGTAAACGGAACGAAGGGATCTGGCTGACCATAAAGCCGCCGCCCTTGATCTGTTCGTCAAAGAGATGAATTTCATAGCCGAGCGGCGCAAGATCGCGGGCGACCGTTAGGGACGCCGGACCGGCACCGATCAGTGCGATCTTTTTCCCGTTCGGCTTAAAAGGTCCTTGCGGCATCAGGCTTTTGACATCGCCTTTGTTGTCGGCGGCAACGCGTTTCAGACGGCAGATGGCGACCGGTTCCTGTTCGATCCGTCCGCGCCGGCAAGCCGGTTCGCACGGACGATCGCACGTGCGCCCGAGGATTCCCGGAAAGACATTGGAATCCCAATTTATCATATACGCTTCGGTATATTTTCCTTCGGCGATCAGGCGGATGTATTCCGGCACCGGCGTATGTGCCGGACACGCGTATTGACAGTCAACTACTTTATGAAAATATTCCGGGTCTTTAATATCAGTCGGTTTCAATTGTTCTGATTCCTTATATGAATTATTTTTTTCAAGGGGCTTGAAGTGTCAAAAGACACCAAAAAGTCTTTGTCTAAACATAATATTTTTTTGAGGTTACTTCAACATTTGTTGTAATAAATATTGAAAAGGCCGCAAAAACCACAAAAAACAATTCATCTGCATAATCATAGAAAGCTATTTCTAAAAAATATGTCGGATTGAGCAGATTTCAGATAAAAACAATCAAACTTCCGAATATATGGTTTTCTTATAAAAACTCATTACTGAACGGTCTAAAAATTGCACCGGCTTTGAAAACTAAGAAAATCTGCTCACGCGCGCACACGAAAAATAACGAAAAAAAGCATTCTACCAAATCTTATTTCTTATTTTCGTGCCTTTCGTGTGTTTCGCAGGCAAAAATCTTAAAATGCGATAGGTTGACTTATCCATTACTCCGAATAGTGATTCTTTAGGCCACATAAGCAATGAGCAGATTTTTCATTGCTTCTTCAAAGGCGTTGCACAAACCATCGTAGCTGGCATCCGAGTCACCTTTTGCCGCTTGTTTGACAAGTCCGGTTTCAACTTCGACAATTCTCGCCGTTGCGCGCACTTTATCACCGACAATTTGTAACGCTCCGAGCATCAGATATTTCGAGCCCTCGCCCTTTTTGCCAGACTGCTCGTAAATCTTTTTGACACGGTCAATCGAGGGTAAAACCTGGTAAGTTCGGTTCATCCGCAGATGAAATTTCAGATATTGCCCGGCGATGGCTGTTTCAACGCCAATCGCATCCGGCGAAACATTCGGCAGATAAAGCCGACGCGAAAGCACTTCGGCAATCGCTTTATTCACATTTTCAGCAGTTATTTCAGACATATTTTTTACTCTCCTTCGACAAGCTATACACCTATTTTACTCAAAATTCATTAGGCATTTTACATTTCTCGTAACTTGTCGTTCATAAAATGGCATTTTTATTGTTGTAATTTTTGCAGCCTTACTAATTTTTTCGCCTATTCATTTTTTCTTGTGGTTTTGAGGTCGGCGCGGTTGTTTTTGTTTCGGTTACGCCGTAAAGCGGTTGCTCCGAATTATGACGGACAAGCGTCGGCTGCGACGTTTCCAAACCTTTCGCGTCTTTGCCGCGCGTCCAGTTGAACGTAAAAATATTGGCGTTTTGTTCCTTTAATTCCTGAAGAGATCTTTCACGCAAATCCTCGACCTCGGCGCGCGTGTCGAGCCGGTAAACGACACCATTGTTAAGATGGATCGCATCGTCGTAGTATTCGTGCAAAATTCCTTTTGC
>JANLTD010000786.1:0-4206 GCA_031362765.1 Acidobacteriota bacterium
CACTTGCTGGGCAATGGGCGTCACGCAGCATAAAAACGCGGTGGCGACGATTCAGGACATTGCCAATCTGCATTTTTTGCGCGGACAGATCGGACGGCAAGGTGCGGGACTCTGCCCCGTACGCGGACATTCAAACGTGCAAGGCGATCGCACGATGGGCATCTGGGAACAGATCCGCGACGATTTCAAGAAAAATCTCGAAAAGGAATTTCACTTTAAAGTTCCGAAAAAAAATGGTTTCGATACGGTCAAATCAATCAAAGCGATGCACTCGGGCAAGGCGAAAGTTTTCTTTGCATTGGGCGGAAATTTCCTGCTTGCAACGCCCGATACGGGTTTTACCGCCGAAGCGATGCGAAACTGCACGCTGACCGCGCAGGTCATTACCAAATTAAACCGAACGGCGCTCGTCACCGGAAAAAGATCTTTGATGCTGCCTTGTTTGGGTCGCACCGAAATTGACATGACGGGCGGACGCGAACAGTTTGTCACGACAGAAAACACAATGCTCAACGTGCAGATGTCAAAAGGGATTCTAGAACCGGCGAGCGAACATCTGCGAAGCGAAACATGGATCATCGGCAAGCTCGCGCAAGCTGTCTTGAAAAATAAAGTAACGGTTGATTGGGAAAAAATGATTAACGATTATGATCATATTCGTGAAGCGATCGCACGGGTCGTGCCGGGTTGCGAAAATTATACCGAAAACGTCAAACGCGACGGCGGATTTTATATGCCGAATAAACCGCGTGACGGAATTTTTCCGACCGACACGGGCAAAGCAAAATTTATTGCAAGTAACCTCAAAAGAATCGAACTTAAAGCGGACGAATTATTGATGACGACAATTCGCGACCACGACCAATTCAACACGACCGTTTACGAACTTCACGATCGTTATCGAGGCATTCACGGCTCACGCCGCGTTATTTTGATGAATGAAAAAGATATTGCGGCGCGCGGCTTAAAACAGGGTGAAGTAGTTGATATCACAAGCCATTTTGAAGGCGAAACGCGCCGCGCGGAATCGTTTATCGTCATTCCTTATGAGATTCCGCGCGATTGCTGCGCGACCTATTTCCCTGAAACAAATGTTTTAATTCCCGTTGGGAGCGTTGCGGAAAAGAGCAATTGCCCGACATCGAAATTAACGATCGTGACTGTCAAACCGCACCTTCACAACGGCGAACTTGTATTTTCCGGAGAATTTAAAAGATAATATTTTTGCCTACGAAACACACGAAAGAAACGAAAAAGAATTACAAATATTTAGCAATTTTCGTTTTTTTCGTGTGTTTCGTAGGCAAATAAAAATATGAAAAATAATTTTACAGGCTTTGTTCTCGCAGGCGGGAAATCTTCGCGGATGGGCGCGGAAAAATACGCTTTGGAAATTAACGGCGAAACTTTTCTGACGAGCGCGGTTAATGCTTTGAAACCCGTTTGCGAAACTGTCAAAATCGTTCTCAACGAGCACCAAGCAATCGAGACGACACAGCCGATTGTCCGCGATATTTACGCGGAACGCGGCGCGCTCGGCGGAATTCACGCCGCGCTTAAAAATTGCGAAACTAAACTGGCGATAATTCTCGCGGTTGATCTGCCGTTTGTGACGACCGAAGCGATTGAAAATCTCGCCGACATTGCGCTTGCTTCAAACAAATACATCGCCTTCGTTCCGCGTCAACCCGACTCACGGGCGCAACCCTTATGCGCTGTCTATCGCGCTCGGTTTTGTTTGCCGCCGCTTGAAAAGCTCCTCGACGAAGGTGATTCGGCTTCAGTCCGAGATTTTCTCGACCTGATTTTTCCGAAATATATCGAGGCCGGTCGTTTGAGTGCGGACGAAAATCTGCTTTTCAATGTCAATTTTCCGGCAGATTTTCAGCAGTTGCCTAAATCTTGAGAGAACAGAAATAGAGATTTTTCCAAAATAAATATTGACATAGTTTCAGAATAAATTAACCGCAGAGACGCTGAGACGCCGAGGGAACAAACAAAAACTTAAGAAAGAGTTTTGAAAGAGCCGCGCACTTTCGAGATGATCGGAAGTTTATTCGTCAAACATTTTTTCAAAGAACTCGGCGTCTCAGCTTCTCTGCGGTAAAAAATTATTTAGGGAAGATGTCCAACGTTCGACTGTTATTGGGGATTGATTAATTATCTTTCTACGCGCTACTTCAAAACACTAAAATAATAAGATTCAATTTCTTGATTGTCATTCGGATTTATGAGCGATATTTCGTAATCAGCTCGTTGTAGAATTCGTGCCGGAATGTTGAGCAAAATTGTTTTTTTGTCTTTTTTCTGCACGGAACCTGTCCACACTTCGCGGTCATCGTCTATTGCCCGAATTACGACGCGGTAATTTTGTGTTTCCGCATTGGATTTTAACGATAGGTTCAATGTCTTAATTTCGGGCGTGAGTTTAATTTTGCCCGCGCCTTCTCCGCCCTCACGGTTAAATGTCCCGGGCGAAAGAATTAGCGCGAGATACGATTTCTGCGGGACTTGATTATTTGGTAATGGCAGGGCTTTTTTCTTTTGATTCTCGTGAATTTCACGTTGTAGTTTTTCGCGCTTGAGTTCGATTTCACGTATTTTGTCAGTGTTTTGCTCGTTTTTCTGCTTTTCCTCGGCGAGTTGGTTGTCTAATTTGTCCTGTTCTTTTTGTTTTTCCTCGATAATTTTCCTATCAATTTCGGGCGGTATCGGCGTCGAAATTGCCATATTAATATTTGTCGGAACTTCAACCACCACATTTTGCCAACTCGAATAGTTTATCAGCCAGATTCCGAGACCGAAAAACACTAACACGGTCGCGAGCGCCGTGGTAACCCGAAAAGTGGTGTTTGAAAAGTTGCAAAATGCGGCGATTGATTGCCACAAATTTGCCGTCCGATTTTCTGTTCCAAAATCTTCTGAGGATTGCAAAAAGGCTTCGGCAAACTCAGCTTTTTGTTGGTCTTGCGGCGTTTTTAAGAATTTGTCCGCAAAAACGACGCGTTGCTTTTCGGTCAGCCGATTTTGCGTGTATTCGTAAAGCAGTTCGTCTTCGAATGCGCTGATTTCCTCGAAAAAACCGTCGTCTTCCAAAAACTTTTCTTCGATTGCCTGCTGTTCTTCATCCTCCATTTCGTCCAAGAGGTAACGGCGCATCATTTCATCTTTTTCTGTTTCTGTTTTCATTTTTGAAGTTTCCCTCAATTTACTAATGTCAAAAAATGCAAAGTATTTCAATTTTTTATGGCGACACACCTTTCGACGCATTTTTCGAGATCTGCACGCACCCGGCAGGCGCGTATGCGAAGCACGTTTAACCCGACTTTTTGTTTCTCCGCCATAATTTTACGAACGTCTTTTTTGCGCTCGCCTTGATGATAGTTCACTATAAATCCGCGCGTTTCGTCCGGCAGATGTTGCAAACAACGATTCATACAAGCATATAGATTCGCTTTTCGCCGTTCTTCAAATTCTGCCTCCATTGCCTCGGCAGGATTTTCGGCGGCAAGTTCCATTGGCGCAACGCTTTCAAAATCTACCTGTTTATTTTTGAGTTGTCCGCGCCAAAATTCGCGCACTACATTGAGCGCGGTGCCGTGAAAATATAGATAAGGTTTTTCTTTTGAAACCTCGGCGCCTTCAAAAACGCGCCGCGTGACGCGGTTGATGGTGATGTCGGCATATTCCTCTTCAGGCGTACAGTTTCGCCATTTGAATAGTTTCACCAGTTTTTGACGGATCTTTTCATATTTTTGACCGGCGATTTCGCGGTCACTATCAAGCCACCCAAGCAATTTATCAAAAGCTTCAGGCGTCGGCATCCAATCTTTTTTTATTGAACTTTCGGCTTCCATGTGACCGTTTATGAAGAATTTTTCGACTTAAATCTATACTAAAATCACAATAATCACAAGCATTTTATTGAATTTCAAGATATCCGCCTGAAAAACAATCGTGAAATTGAAAAAAAATTTTGAAATGTTTTTTTGTTTTCGACATTAGCATATTGAAGGACGAAATTAGGTGCTTCGAAAGAAAAAGGCTTTAAGTTAAATTTTGGAGAAATAGTTGAAGGAGAAAAAAAATATGAAAAACAATAAATTATTTGGAATGATTCGCGGTTTATTTGGAAAAGCTTTGGCAATCGGTTTTTTGGCGGCAATTTTGGCGGCGGCGTCGTATGCACAAAGTGTCAGACTTGTC
>JANLTD010000824.1:0-4018 GCA_031362765.1 Acidobacteriota bacterium
GCTCGAGCGCTTCGCCATCGAGGAATCGCCCGTCATGGCGCGAATTGCTTTGTCTTCGTCGTCTTTGCGAAGCGGCAACGGAACCGAACCGGTAAGAATCAATCTGAAAGCCGGAACCGTGAGCGTTTATTTCGGTTTGAAGTTTAAGACCGAAGAAGAATTTGCAAAATATCGTGTTGAACTCAGTAACGAAAGCGGGAATTTGATTGCAAATCAAAATTTCAAAAACAAAAATGCGTTGGGTATTACGGTTTCTGCCAAAAAACTCCGCAAAGGCAATTATAAAATCACGCTCAAAGGCGCCAAAGCGGATCAGGATTTTGAAGATTTGGATTTTTACGATTTTTTGATTGAGAAAAAATAAAAGCGAACATAATAAAATTTTTCTTCGGGAGTAATGTGAAATGTGGGAATGCGGAAATTGCAAAGAGAAACTTGAAGATAAATACCGGCATTGTTGGAATTGCGGAAAGTCCAAACCGGAAGTCGGGCAAGAGCTGTCTTCTGTAAAGATTCACCGGTTAGCCGATGAACCGCCGTCCGAAGCCGAATCTGCGCCGCAAGAGAAATTGCCGCCGGAAATTGTCCCGCCGCCTGAAAGTCAAGTTTTGCCCAAAGTAGAGTTTTCATTAGCCGAATCTGCGCCGCAAAATAAATTGCCGCCGCCTGAAGACGATATTTTGTCCAAAAAAGAGTTTTCCGTCGAAGTTCGCCCGCCGTCGAAAATACTAAAACTAATTCCTTTGTTGTTGTGGTTCGCAGCGGTTATTTTTGTGGCGGGTTTTACTTATTATTCATATCAAAAGATGAATGCTTTTGAAAATCGAATATTGGAAGACGCCCGAAATTTTAACAATCAGAAAGACCAACTTGTGTTTTCAAAAAATGCGCCGCGAGGCAAAATCAGTCTTCAACCGAAAGTTCTGCCGCTCAACGCGAAAAATAGTGAAGTAGATGATTTGTATAGGTATCTGCCGGACGAATTAAGACCGGCGAACCTTGACGAAGTCAAAACCATTATGTGGCTTGATTGTAAATCTAATGAGTTCGGGCGCTATGAAGACAATTCGATTGCTTATCAGGAAAAATGTAACGCGTATTTGGTTGATAAAAATACCGCCAAAGTGATTGAAGTTCAGGATTTTCTCGGCGAAACACCGCCTTTGACGAAAAAACGAGGAAACAGTGACGCATATGGAAAAGTTTTAACGGAAGCCTATATTTCATTTATCAAGGCAAATCAATCGGAAAGCGCGCGAACGGCAGACCGATTTTCGTCTGATTCGCCCAATCACCATTTTATCAGTAAATCCGAACTGCTTTGTTCAATTATTTTACTGGGTCTTTTGGGGGCAGTTGGTTTAGGGTGGCTTGTTTTTAAAATTAAGTCCGCCAATTGGGATTCGAAATAAAAACAATTTGGACACTGTTTGAATGTAATTGTTTAGGACTTTGGTCTTTGGTTTTTGGAAGAAATTGCCCATTGACCTTGAACTTCTCACCACATCCGTTTATTTTGTGGAGTCTCGATTGAAAACGGGCGGGTTTCCATCCAATAAAACCAAAAACCAAAGACCAAAAGCCAAAAGGCCTAAACAGTTACCCTAATTGAAAGAAAGGATAAGAAAATAGGACGCGGATGAACCGAGGATGCGGGCGGATTTCCGCCGATAAAACAATAAAAAATCCGCGAAAATCCGCCGAATCCGCGTTTGTCCGCGTCCTATTTCTTAGTTTTTAAACGATTTAGAAACGAATTCAAAAGTTCAATCCGCCGAAGTAATCAAAACTGAGGCGGATTTTTATTATGCGTAAATATCTTATTTTCAGAGGTTTGATGTCTCGGAAGAAAAAAAATAAAAAATAAAAATCTTTTTTGCGACACATTTTTTCATTTCTTTCCAGTTACAAGTGAAAGTGAGTTGAACGAGTGTTAAGCAAAACGTTCATCCGCTTAGATCAGGAGATAGAAAATTAAGGAGAAAGATGATGAAAAATTTGAATTTACGAAAAATGGTATTTGGAATAATTGGTTCTTTTTTGATGGTTGGATTTATGGCGGTGGCTTCGGTTGTCGAAACATCTGCGGCGGAAACCCGCAGTATGGTTTTGCAGGGCGGCTTGCAAGCAAACACTGAATCAAGCGCGCTGATTCACAATGCGCTTCCGATCACGGTTCGCTTCAAGGTCAGCCGCGACGGTTCAAACAATAATTTTGCCCAACGTCTTGTTCGGTTTCAGTTAATTTCGCCGAATGGCGCAACCCAGACGATCAGCCGTTCAATCGGCGGAGCGCAGGAAACTGTCGAACTTAGTCTGCCGGCCGCCGGCGGTTCAAACAATGTTCGCATCTGGAGAGTTGCAATTCGAAATCTCGAAGCTGCGGGTAATGAAGAGGTCAATCAACCCGTTCGCGGTACGGTTGAATTCTTTACGACCGGCACACAAACTGAGACGATTTCCGCGCCGACAAAATTCGGTATCGTTCAATCAGGTTCGGCGACCAAAACGATCACGATGCCGTTCACCGGAAATTTGAAGATCCAGGCAAATTGGGACACGGACGAATTTACATTGGAGAACTTCCAGTTAAGATTTGAACTCTACAAAGGCAATACGCGCCTTGCTTCAGATACTGGTTATTCACGCGATTCGATAATTGTCGGTGTCAGCGACAGCCAAAGAATGAAGATCTCGTATCAGGTAAAAGCCTCGGATTTTCAAATCCCGGGCGATTGGAAAGTCAAGGTTTATGGTTCAAGCAACGGCAAAGTCAAAAACATCAGCCTGAAAATGAGCATCAGCGACGGGCTTTATGAATAACAAATTGACGGAAAAAATGTAATAGAAAAAGCAGAGTCCGCCGGGCTCTGCTTTTTTGTGCGGAATATTTTGCGCCGAAACCGTATTATAAGAATGAGCGAATATAATAACAGGTTGAAATTTGGGGTTCATAATTTAATTTGTCAGAATGGATTTACTAACAAACTATGAAAATTTTGCAAAAGGTCAGTTGTCTCTTGACGTTATTTTTAATGATCAGCAGCATTTTATTGACACAAAATAGTGTGAAAGCACAGGGAAGAGTTCGTGCTCCGGAGCTTAGCGGCGCAAGAAGCTGGCTGAACACGGACAAACCGCTTTCAATTGCGGGCTTAAAGGGCAAAGTCGTTTTGCTCGATTTTTGGACTTACGGGTGCATCAATTGCATTCATATTATTCCCGACCTCAAAAAGCTCGAAGCGAAATACCCGAATAATCTGGTCGTGATCGGTGTTCATTCGGCGAAATTTACCAACGAAGGCGACACCGACAATATCCGCAACATCATTTTGCGATACGGTCTTGAACATCCGATCGCCAACGACGCCGATTTTAAGATCTGGAACCAATACGCGGTCAATGCCTGGCCGACACAGGTCATCATTGACCCGAACGGTTATATTATCGGCGCCGTCTCCGGCGAAGGATACTACGAAGGAATTGATAAACTGATCGGCGCAACGATCGCAGATTTTCGCCAAAAAGGGCAATTGGACGAAAAACCTTTGAAATTCGCGCTCGAACGCGCCCGCGTCGGCGATCTGCCGCTTGCTTTTCCGGGCAAGGTATTGGCGGATTCTGCCTCGAAACGTCTTTTTATCGCGGATTCAAATCACAACCGCATCGTCGTCACCGATCTCAGCGGCAAACTTATCGAAACTATCGGCAACGGCAAGCAAGCGTGGGCGGACGGTGATTTTTCGGCGGCAAGTTTTAGTCGTCCGCAAGGTCTGGCTTTGAATGGCGCGAATCTTTACGTTGCCGACACGGATAATCAACGGATTCGGCTCGTGGATTTGAAAACTAAGAAAGTAACGACCATCGGTGGTACGGGCAACCTTGAGGATTTTACAGGCGAAGGAGGCGCGGCTTTAAAAACCGGACTTCGTTCGCCGTGGGATCTGGCGCTGGTCGGCAAAAATCTGTTTATTGCGATGGCGGGTTCGCATCAGATCTGGCGGATGGAGCTGGAAAA
>JANLTD010000835.1:0-2617 GCA_031362765.1 Acidobacteriota bacterium
CCCGGCAGGATTCGAACCTGCGACCCTCTGGTTCGAAGCCAGATACTCTATCCAGCTGAGCTACAGGTGCATACGTTGTTTAGATTGTAGTTTGCCGATATTTGATTTGCAAATCAGTTTCGCTGAAAATAACAAACTCTAAATGCTTGTTGTGAAAACATTCGCGGAAATTGCCGACGAAACACGCGAATTAAACGAAAAACTTCTGAAATTATTTCTCCTTTTTTGGTGTATTTCGTGTGTTTCGTGGGCAACAACAATCTAACGTTACAGTTTATTTACCTTGAAAGTCTTTGCGGATCAATTTGACGAGGTTTTTGATGTCAGATTCACTCAGTTTTTTACCGAACGCGGGCATTTTGCTGCCTTCGCCGTTGGTGATGACATCAATAAAATCGGCTTCGTCAAACTCGGCTTTTAACTTTTCAGAAGTGAAATCAGGTGCTTTCAGCTTTTTTCCGTCAACAACCGATTCTCCGCCGGTGCCGTTTTCTTTATGACATTTTATGCATTCTTCGGAATAAATTTTTCGAACAGATGCGAGTTCGTCGATCGGGGTTGCGGGCGGTGTACCTGGTTTGTTCGCCGCCGTGTTAGTCGAATTCGTTGTTGCCGTTGAATTATTTGTTGTTGTTTTGTCATTTGCACAGGCAAAAATAAATATTGCCACCGTTGCTGTGATCAGACCGATCTTAAGAAATTTCATATTTTCTCTTTTTTTCTCCATTATTTGATTTGATGCAAAATTGATGAAATTTTAACTTGTTAGATGATGATTTAGCAATCAAACACTTCTAATAAGTGACCGAAAAGTTGAAAAAAATACTCTTGTAATTTCTCAGTAAATTACTTTCAAGGGAAAACACGGCTGAAAGACTGGAGCGCTGGGCGTCCCCGCTTGTATAAGCAGGTGAGCAAAAGTTTTGCGACATTTTGTTTTTAGTTCTGAGTCCCCCCACAAGCTTGGCAACCGACGCGCTTCGCTGGCGGTGAGCCGCATAAATGCGGGACTGAAAACTTTTCAAAACACCACGAAACTTATGCTCACCTGCTTAGTAACAAAGATTTAATAACCTTACCCATCTCAAAAATCAGATGTTTGGCAGAAGTCCGACAAATCTTCAGTTTGTCGCGGTCGTTGAACTTAATTCAAGTTGAACAGCAAACTAAAGATTTGCTGGACTTCGTTATCAAATTTTAGTGGGCAATGTTATTTTACCCGTGTTACATAGCGTTTGAAAAACGCCCAAATCTTTCATTTTCTTTCAATATTTTTAGGAATCGGAGTGTTTGACGTCGCTTCTCAGCGACGTATGCAAGCGGGGACGCTTACGCTCCAGTCTTTAAGCCTTTATTTTCTGTGAAAATAACTTTTCAGTGACGCATTACCACCCTCTAAAAAAAAATCTTGACATAAATATAAAAATATTTTAAATTCATCGTGTCGCAAATAGAGTTGTTTTCAGACGGTTGGATGTGCCGATAAAATTATGGAGAACTGCATTGTTTTTGTTAATGTATGGAGTTTTCATTGCGTCGCTCGTAAGCTCGTGATTTTTTCCCACGAGCGGCAGATTTACCGTCATTTTGAAAACGTTTCCCCGTGGCTATTTCCCAAAACTCCGAAGGTAAAAAAATTACGAATTCCAAATTACGAATTACGATTAAAGTGATGAGTAAATGAGGCGCAATTAAAGCATATTTGTCCGCCGAACGAAAGCAGAAAAAAGCCGTGGATAACAAATAATTCAACATCCGCAATGGTTTTATCAAACTATGTTCTGAATCGTTCGTCCGCCGGCATCTGTGGTTTTTTTTAGAAACCTTTGAAAATAATTGTGTCAAATTACTTGTTTTCCGAAATTTGTAACCCGTAATTTACGTGTTGGAGAACAAATATGTCAGAAAGAACAAAAGCAAAAATGATCCTGGATTATGAATTTTTAGCGGCCAAGATCGCCGAACTCGGTTCGGCATATACGCCGCCGAACAACATCGCCGATATTGCTAGAATAAGGGCGAAACTGGCAGATGCTTTATTGATCCGCAACGATCAAAAAACGGCCGGAGCCGAAGAGGAGATCGAACGCAATACCCGCGAAGATCTGATGCGGGACACGCTGCCGATCTTTACCGAAACGATCACTTACGGTAAATCGCTCGATCTTGATAAAAACGATCTGGCGGCGTTATCGGCGGTTAATCGTGTTATCAAAGGCAGACGCGCCAGTCCGTTGAAGGTTGTTACTCCGGAACCGGGAATCGTGGCGACAGCCCGGCGGACGAGATCGGTCGCGCGAACATCGTACGCTTCGCGCGCCGATAATGCGGCGGGATTTGTCGAGCTTTTACGGGCGAATCCGAAATACAAGGCGACGGACGATAAATTTAAGCTCGAAACTTTCGATCGGCGAATCTCGGCTTTGCAAAACGCCAATTCGATCATCGCGCAACGGGAAGCGGCTGCCCAAAACTTGCGAACGGCACTTGATAATCTGCTCTATCTCGATGCGGATTGTCTTGTCAATTCGGCGAATTCGGCGCGAAACTATATCAAATCGCGCTTTACGACAAATCATCCGATCTGGAATCAGATCAAAAATCTGAAGTTTGACGT
>JANLTD010000837.1:0-2251 GCA_031362765.1 Acidobacteriota bacterium
CCGAAACACCTCAAAATCAATTCGTTGGCTTAATTTCTCCAACGGATCTCTCATTTTGCTGAGTTTTTCCAACTGCTCCAGTTCATCGAATAAGCCGCGTTCAGATTGCTTTTTATTTGCCATAATATCGATATTATACAATAACTTAGCCATTTTGTAACGCCGAAATGCAACGCTTTTCCACCAGTTTTCTAAGTATTTCTCGAGACTTTTATCTTGCTGTTATTAGCTCGTACGATTTTAACGTATAATGAAACTTAATTTTTGGAACTGCCCTTAATAATGGACATAAGGTTGTAATAGAAACACTTTCGCCAGAATCTTTGGACGGACAATCAATAAAACGTTTCTTGCGGACAATAGATATTTTAAAGGATTTGAATCACCCAAATATTGTGCGGTATCTGGATAATGGAAAGCACAAAAGCACTTATTACTTCGTTACAGAGTATTTTGAAGGAACTAATGCATCTAAATTTGCTAAGTTAAGCGGTGGAAAATTGCATTATAAAGTAGTAGGTGCAATCATTGACCAATTACTTTCGGCACTTGAGTATTTACTTTCAAAAGGCATAGTTCATCGAGACGTAAAAGAACAAAATATATTAGTCAATACAAGCTCTCAGAAATATTCAGTTAAGCTAGCCGATTTCGGATTGGCAAAAAATTTTAAGGTTCAGAGTGATTTAACAATGATAGGGGATGTTGCCGCAACAATTGCCTATATGCCGCCTGAACAAATAAGGGATTTCAAGGACACGCTTCCTATATCGGATATTTATGCCGTAGGAATGACGGCTTATACTCTTCTGACGGGTAACCACGCGCTTGACATCAGTCCGCGTGCAGGGATTGCCGAAACCGTTAAGGCGATTTTTGAAAAACCGATAATCCCGATTAGTCAAAGAATTCCAGATGTGCCGCCTCGTTTCGCCTCGGTGATTGAAACCGCAATCGCCAAACAAGTTGAACTTCGCTGGCGGACGGCGGGCGAAATGCGCGATGCTTTGTTGAGAGCAATGTCCTAAAAATGAACTCCCATCATCATTCCATTCGTTTTGCTTTAGTCCTCCAAACAGTATTGCCAATAAGTCGGAACTTTGCCGCCAAACAGCCGGAGAAATGCGTCAAATGCTATTAAACTGAATTGATGAAACAACTTTAAAGTTGTCTTAATTTAATAATTATTTTTTATAAAACTCACATAGAATAAAAAAATATCATCATTATTCGTAATTTTTAAAGGGCAATTGTATTAATACGATTTTGCAAACACCACGCGTTTTGCCGATTCTTTGCCTGAATAGACGCAGTTACCGGACATTTCCATTGAGTTGAATGGAATACACCGAATTGTCGCTTTGGTTTCCGTTTTGATCGCTTCTTCGGTTTCGCTCGTGCCATCCCAATGCGCCATCACGAAGCCGCCTTTTTCGATTTGGGCTTTGAATTCGTCCCACTTATCCACGACAAAAGTGTTTTCCTCGCGGAATTTCAACGCCTTTTCGTAGATATTCGTTTGAATTTCGTCGAGCAGATCGGCGATATGATCGGCGATGCCTTCGATCGGGCGAGATTCTTTGGTAAGCAAATCGCGCCGCGCAACTTCGATCGTTCCGTTTTCCAGATCGCGGCTGCCTAATCCAAGCCGCACCGGCACGCCTTTGAGTTCGTATTCGGCAAATTTCCAGCCCGAACGCTGTTTCTCGTCGTCGTCGTATTTGACCAAGATTCCTCTTGCTTTGAGCTCTTCAAAAATCGGATTGACCGCGTCGGAGATCTTTGCCAGATCTTCAGACGTTTTATAGATCGGAACAATGACGACCTGAATCGGCGCAAGCTTTGGCGGCAAAACAAGTCCGTTGTCGTCGGAATGCGCCATAATTAATGCGCCCATCAAACGGGTTGAAACGCCCCACGAAGTTGCCCACGGATAATCCAGCTGACCTTCTTTGTTAGTAAATTTTACGTCAAAACTCTTGGCGAAATTTTGTCCGAGAAAATGCGATGTGCCTGATTGTAAGGCTTTGCCGTCCTGCATCAATGCTTCGATGCAATATGTGTCAACCGCACCCGCAAATCGTTCGCTCGCAGATTTGATACCCTGAATCACAGGCATTGCCATCCATTCTTCGGCAAACGTCGCGTACACACCAAGCATCGTTTCGGTTTCTTCAATCGCTTCCTGTTCGGTTGCGTGCGCCGTATGACCTTCTTGCCAGAGAAACTCTGCGGTTCGCAAAAAGATACG
>JANLTD010000847.1:0-2033 GCA_031362765.1 Acidobacteriota bacterium
TCACCCGGTCGCGACCGCTCGCGGTTCTGACTTTAATTTCCATAAATTGCTTGTCCTGCCATTTTTCCGGTCATTTTGCTGCCGTCAAACACAACTTCGCCATTGACGATGACAGATGAAAATCCTTCGGAATATTGATGCGGTTGTTCAAAGGTTGCTTTGTCAGTGATCGTGTTTTCGTCAAAAATCACCAGATCGGCGGCGAAACCTTCTTTTATCAAACCGCGGTCGCTCAGATTGAAAGTTTGCGCCGGGAGCGAGGTCATCTTGCGAATCGCGTCTTCCAAGGTTATCAATTTTAATTCACGGACGTATTTTGCCAATACTCGTGAGTTGTTGCCGTAACCGCGCGGATGCGGCATTCCCTCGCCAAAGACGCGCACCGAACTGTCCGACGCGATCATCGTAAAAGGTTGACGCATAATGTTTTGAACGTCCGTTTCGCTCATCACGCGGTACACCATTCCCGCGCCGCCCGATTTATACATTTCAAAGATCTGTTCGATCTGCGCGTCGAGCTTTTTTGAATTTTTATTCATTTTCGTGATCTCCAAAATGTTTTTGCCGTTGTATTCAGGATTCGGCGCGTAGCCCGCAACATACGCGAAACTGAAATCCTTAAAATCTTTTTTCTTTAATTCTTCCTTCATTTCCTTGACAATCTTTTCGCGGGCTGCTTTGTCGGCAAGTCGTTTTTTGCCTTCTTCGCGTCCGCCGGCGATTGCCCAAGTCGGCATTCGCGCATCGAGCGAGGTCGAAGAAGCCGTGTAAGCATATTGGTCAACCGTCACGTTCAAACCCTTTCGGCGCGCCGCTTCGACCAAACCGATCGTCGTTTCGGTTTTTCCCCAAAGCTTTTTGCTGGAGATCTTGAAATGCGAGATCTCGACCGGAATATTTGCCTGTTCGCCGATATTGATGGCTTCTTCGATGGATTTGACGACATCGGTGCCTTCGTCGCGGATGTGCGACGCGTAAATTCCGCCGAAACGCGCCGCGACTTTGGCGAGTTCGACGACTTCTTCGGTTTTGGCGAAAGTTCCGGGAATGTAGATCAATCCGGTTGAAAGCCCGACCGCGCCGTCTTTCATTCCTTGTTCGACGAGCGCGTTCATTTTCGTCTGTTCTTCTACTGTCGGCGCGCGATTATCCAAACCCATCACCTGCGCACGAACCGAACCGTGCGCGATCAATGTCGCGAGGTTGACAGCCAGCGGTTTTTCTTTGATACGCCCAAGAAATGATTTGATGTCGGTTACCGAAGCACCGCAGTTTCCTGTAATGAGCGATGTCACGCCCATTCGGACAAAGTTTTCGGCAAGTGACGTCTCATAAATTCCTTCGACGTGCGTATGAACATCAATAAATCCGGGCGCGACGATCTTGTTTTGGGCGTCAATCGTTTGTTTTGCGTTTGACGTGTCAATTCGTCCGACTTTGACAATGCGCCCGTCTTTGACGGCAACTGAACCGCGAAACCAGGGATTGCCCGTGCCGTCAACGATTCGCGCATTGGTGATGACCAAATCATATTGTTCGGCGGTATTTGCAAAAGAAATATTGACGGTTGAAAAGAAAACACAGCACGAAAGCAGGATTGCAAGCAAGTTTTTCATCATAAAGTAATGCGTCAGTAAAAAGTTAGGAATTCATATTTTTCAACTAAATCGGACGCAAAGCTTGCGTCCTTCCTGACCTCAAATTATCTTTCAACTGACTGATAATCTTTCATTGTTTCTCAAATTAAATACTCTGTAAATTTAGTTTCTTTATTATTTGAAATCTCAGATCTGAAATCTCAAATAATAATTGCCAGGCGAAAATCAATTATTGAAAATTAAATTAACAAATGAAAGCGATTAGATTCGGAATAAGTGATAGGTGATAGGTAAAACCCACTTATCACTTATCACCTATCACTTTTCACTTATTCCGAATGACAGCCAATTGCATAACTCTGAAGTTTATTTCACCTACTTGCGTCGGCAATAAATCTTTTTTTAACTTTTTACTGAGGCATTACATCATAAAGA
>JANLTD010000854.1:0-6403 GCA_031362765.1 Acidobacteriota bacterium
GAAGCGAAAAAGCCAACCAAAAACTGCCAAAATCGGGTGCGAAGCATTCCCGCCGCAAAATAGGTCGGAAGGCGAAAACCGAGGAATTTACGGTTCAAAAAGATTGTTTGCAAACGATTGTTTTTTATTTTGTCGGAAAAAGTTTCCACCGTAGATTGTTTGAAAACTCGTCGGAAGGGAAAACTTTGCAAGATTCTTTGTCCGAAAAAACTGCCGATCAAAAAGACAAAAAAGACGGCGGAAAAAGTGCCGAAAAGGCAACTAATGACGGCAAATGTAAAGCTAAACCAACCCGCAGCCGCAAAGATTCCGGCAAGCAAAAAGGCAAGATCTTCGCTAATAAAAGTTAAGATCACGAATAACAGAAAGAACACGAAAACGGTCGCGCCTTTTGCCGCAATGATCTTTGGCGCGTAAGGCTTTTGTGATTCGGCAATTCTTTCGGCGTCGGCGGTTGCCCTCGTTTTTGCCGTGCCGTTTTCCGCTTTTTGCCAAAAATCCGTTAAAATCGGCGAGATTTTGTCGGGACGCATAAAGACGTAAAAATGATTGTCGGCGAGTTCAAAAAATTCGCTCTGCGGCACAAGCCGCGCGTGTTCGCGGGCGGCTTCGACCGGAACAAGCGGATCGTCTGCGCCGTGTGTGATCAAAAAAGGCGCGTCAATCTTCTGTAATATTTCCCGAAGCGGTCTTTGGTCAGAGTCGTAAAAATTTCGTGCGTATGGAATTCCGCCGTCAAAAATTCCGAAATGCGGGACGAGTTCATGCAAAGCATAGAGCGCGGCGAGCTGCGCGGCGTGAACTACGTGATTAACGCGATAATCGCCGAAAAGTTCGGCTTCCTGCACGCCGATCGCCGACACGAGCGCAACCGATGCGACGCGGTTTGGTGCAAGTTTTTCCAGCTCCAAACTGACGCCCCCGCCCATACTGAATCCGACAATATGCGCTTTTTCGATCTTTAGTTCGTCCAAAAATTCAATCAGATAAAGCGCGTGGGCTTTGATTGAATAATCGGGAATATTTGTCTCCGAATCGCCAAATCCGGGCAGATCAACCGCGATGATCCGCCGGTTTTTCAATAGTTTTGTCAAACCGTCAAACGCCTCCGCATCGCCCGGACTGCCGTGAATCAAAATGACCGGAAGCAAATCGGATCTGATTTCGGCAAGCGTTTCTTTGTAGGCAAAACGGATCTTTTCCGCTTTTGCGTTTTCGCCGTCAACGGTTTGAACAAAGGCGATCTTCTTGTCATTTGACGCCGCCCTTTCGGGTTGCGAATGACGATAAATTCCCGACCAGATCAGAAGCAGAACATAAACGCCGACAAGCCAAAATCGCTTTCGTGAAAAAATAGATTTGTTTGAAGCTAGGATTTTACTCAAAAGAAATGTTTTCGACTCCGCAAACATTCTACGCGAATTTTTCAAGGCAGTTTCAATAAAGAAAGGTGAGCCAAAAACTCACCTTTCAAAAAATTATGGTGGCTGGAGAGTGACTTGAACACTCGACCTCGGGGTTATGAATCCCGCGCTCTAACCAGCTGAGCTACCCAGCCACGAATTATTGATTATAATTCCAACGGCGAAAAAATCAAGCGAATTTTGGCGAAAATCGGTTTTGGGTCGTATCATAGAAGAATCCTGAATCATTCGGTGTTCGATTTTCAGGCGAAGCACAGACCGAAAATTATGGGTATTGTCCAAAGAAGATTATCAAAGACCTTTACAAACTTTTTCGATTCGGAAAAAGCGAGCGGTATTCTGCTGTTGATTTGCACAGTTCTGTCATTGATCATCACCAATTCCGTTTTGGGCGCCAATTATTTGAGTTTTTGGCATACGAATATCGCCGGGTTGAGCGTCGAGCTTTGGGTCAACGACGGGTTGATGGCGATTTTCTTTTTGCTGATCGGTCTGGAACTTGAACGCGAGCTGAAAGTCGGAGAATTGTCGGAAATTAAAAACGCGCTGCTTCCGATCTTTGCGGCGGCCGGCGGCATTATCGTACCGGCCTTGATTCATTTTGTTTTGAATAACGGCACACCGACCCAAGCGGGAATGGGTATTCCGATGGCGACTGACATCGCGTTTGCGCTCGGCGTTCTCGCGCTGTTGGGAAGCCGCGTGCCGGCTTCGCTGAAAGTTTTTCTAACCGCGCTGGCCGTGATAGACGATTTGGGCGCGATCATCGTGATCGCCGTTTTTTACACGGCAACGCTTTCGAGCGCGTATCTATTCGGGGCAATGGTCGTTCTCGGTATTTTGATATTGCTGAAAAAAATGGGCGTGAGGTCGCTTATTCCTTTTCTTGCCGGCGGCGTTCTGCTGTGGTTTCTAATGCTGAAATCAGGCGTTCACGCGACGATTGCCGGAGTTTTGCTGGCCTTTACAATTCCTTTTTCCGCCAAAGAAGACGATGAAGATTCGCCTTCTTACAAACTCGAACATTTCCTGCACAAACCCGTCGCCTTTGTGATTCTGCCAATTTTCGCGCTCTGCAATACGGGCATTGTGATCGGTGCCGGCGCGCTGCAAAGTTTGACGACGGCAAATAGTTCGGGAATTATGGCGGGGCTTTTTTTCGGCAAACCGATCGGTATCACGGTTTTGAGTTTTATTGCCGTCAGCCTGGGGATTTGCAAGCTGCCGCTCGATTTGAACTGGAAGCACATTTTCGGAGCGGGAATTTTGGGCGGCATCGGCTTTACGATGTCAATTTTTATTACAAACCTTGCCTTCATCGGCGAATCAAACATCATCAACGCCTCGAAAATGGCGATTCTGCTGGCTTCTTTAACGGCGGGAACGATCGGTTTTCTATGGCTGAAAATTCTCGGTCAGCCCGAAGAATCGGACGAAGATCCCGACACGATGGATTTTCATACGACTGAAGCATAAATTTGTATGAATCAAAGGTTGGCAAACGAATATTGAAGGAAGTGAAAAGAATGCGAAGAAAAAGTAAAAGAATTATTGCGGCAGTTTTATTGTGCACAGTTTTGGCCGTTTCGGCGGCGGCGCAAAAAACTTCTTTAAGAAGTATCACGGTCATTACCGAACCAAATGCAACCGTCTGGATTGACGATGTAAATTACGGCAAAACAGACCCGAGCGGCAAGCTCGCGATTAGAACTTTTCCGGGCGGAACGCATAAAATACGAGTCCGCGCCAATGGTTTCAAGGAAGTTTCGCAAAATCTGCTTCCTGCGCAGAAAGGCGATTTGCGGGTTGCGCTCGTCAAAACGACAGACCCGGCCGAACTCGCATTTCAGCAAGCCGAAGCCGAGACAGACAAAGAAAAAGCCGTCGAACTCTATGAAAAAGCGATAAAATTGCGTCCGAAGTACGCGGAAGCCCAAATCGGAATGGCGCGTGTGTTGGTTGATTTGGGCGATACGGAAAATGCGCTCAAGGCGATCAACGCGGCACGCAAAGCGCGTCCCGGATATTCGGAAGCCTCGGCGGTCGAAGGCAGAATTTACAAGGCCGACAGTAAAGAAGACAAGGCGATCGTTTCGTTCAAACGTGCCGTCACGGAAGGCAAAGGCGTTCAGCCCGAAGCCTTGACGGGTTTGGGTTTGCTATACAAAGACCGCGCCGAAGGTTTTGGCGCGGCAAGCGATTTTGAGGCCGAGAAGCAAAACTATCTGCTTGCCGCGACCGAGCTCAAAAAAGCCGTTCCGCAGCTTGCCGGTGCGCCCGATGTGATAATAATTTATCAACAGGTCGGCGATTGTTACGAAAAAGCAAAAATGTACACTGAAGCGATTAAGGTGTACGAAGAATTTCTGCGCAATTTTCCCGATGCGAACGAAGCCGAGACTTTTCGCTCGTTTATCGTCCAACTGCAAAAACGGATCAAGGAAGAGCAATAAATTTTGGGGTGGTGAACTAAAAGAAATAATTTATAAATTGCCTCTAATTTTTGTTATTTTAAAAAAAAAAACCGTATAAAAAATAAACTTCGCTCTTTTAGAGGCGGTCTCTGACCGCCGCCGCCAGCGAAAAATGAGTTCCGGCGGTCAGAGACCGGCTTTAAACGAATTACGGTATTTATTTTTCAAAGAACAATAGTTGGAGGCAATTGATGCAAACCCCGCACGTCATTGTTTATATTTACAAATAAATCCTCAAAACATCGTATTGCTGTTTTCTGATGTTTTGGGAATTTCCTGCAAAACATCCCAGTGTTCGACAATTTTGCCGCGCTCATCAAAGCGGAAAATATCAATTCCCGCCCAATCACCCGAGCCTTGCCAATACTGATAGCAATGCAGAACGACGTAATTTCCTTCAGCGATCGCGCGTTTAAATTCAACGTGTTTGACCGGAAATTCGCGCGCCATACGCTCAAAATATTCGATGAATGCTTCTTTGCCGTCGGCAACCATCGGATTGTGCTGAATATAAACATCGCCGACATATTTTTCGACCGCCTCACGCGGTTTTGATTGATTGAACATCAAGTCATAAAAAGCCATCGCATTTTGTTTGTTTTTTTCAGGTTGCGTCATAAATTTTCAGCCGATCCGCACCGACAGCATCGAGATCGAACCGCCGTCAAAACCTTCGACCGGAAACGAAACCATTTCGCTCTCGCGCTGTAGCGCCAGAATATAAATCAAAGGCAGGAAATGCTCAGGCGTCGGCGCGGAAAGCAGCGCGTCTTTTCCCAAAAGTTCGTAGTCAATCAGCGGCGTGTGATCGCCGCTCGAAATCATTTCACGCGCCAATGTTTCAAATCGCAACGCCCAATCGAGCGGTTCGGGCGTATGCTTGCCCCAAGAATAAGCGTGAAGATTATGGACAATGTTGCCGCTTCCGATAATTAAAATGTTATCATCGCGCAAAGGCGCAAGTCGTTTGGAAAGTTTGTAATGAAATGCAGCAGGCTGATTCTCGTCAATGCTCAATTGCACCACCGGAACGTCCGCGTTGGGAAAAACGTGGCATAAAACCGACCATGTTCCGTGGTCTAAACCCCAAAGCATGTCGCTTTCGACCTGCGTCGGCGCAAGCAATTCCTGAACACGGGCTGCTAATTCGGGCGCTCCCGGCGCAGGATATTGAACCTCAAAGAGATTTTGGGGAAAACCGCCGAAATCGTGAATCGTGCGTGGGCGTTCCATTGCCGTGACCGAAGTTCCAGAAATGAACCAATGCGCCGAAATACAGAGAACCGCCGCGGGGTGCGGAATTTCGCGCCCGATCCGTGCCCAGCTTTCCGTCGAGAGGTTGCGGTCAAGCGCGTTCATCGGATTGCCGTGTCCGAAAAAAAATGACGGCATCGTGTCAGTCATATCTTAGGTTTTTTCAGGTCATTAAAAATAAATATAATGCGTTCATCGTAAATTTTGAAAGTTCCGTTTGCAAATTTCCGTCGGCAAAGTTCGGTGCTCATATTTTCGAGGATCGGTTGCCGCTCGCCCTTTGTCAAAGGAAAATTCAGCGGTTTGCAAAAAATACTCCAGAGCTTTGGCGACGGTACGAAAACGATTGCGCCGGTCGGGCTTACTTCCCAATCAAATGCCAGTTTCGCGCCGGATTCTTCATAATAAATCATTCCGCCGTTCCATTTTTTGATGAAAGTTATTTTGAAATCCATCGCTCTATTTGCGCCGCAATTCATTGATCCGTTTCAAAAGCTGCGGCATCAGTTTTGACGTTTGAAACAGCGACCCCGAAGCGAAATATTTGGCAAATCCGCGAAAGGTCTCAATCGCATTTGCGCCGTAAGGCATCCACCAGGCGTTCGGCAGAATCGCCAATTTGTTGATGTGAATATGTTGCGGCTGAACGAGTTCCATCAAACCTTCGATGCCGTGCGTTCGGCCGTTGCCCGAATGTTTGAAGCCGCCCCACGGCGTTTGCCCGATGCCGTGCGTGTAAAGAACTTCGTTGACGCAAACCGTTCCCGCCTCGATCTGTTCGGCGACGCGTTTGCCTTTTGTCAGATCACGCGTCCAAACGCTTGCCGTCAGACCGAATTCGCTGTCGTTGGCAAGGCCGATCACTTCTGTTTCAGTCTTAAATGTGGCAATTGGCAGTGTCGGACCGAAAGTTTCTTCCTGCATCGCGCGCATCGCGTTGGTTGCGCCGGAAATAACGGTCGGCTCGAAAAAAAGATCTTTCGATTTGCCGCCTGTTAAAATTTGCGCGCCTTCTTTTTCAAAACTCGCGACGTGATCTTCGACGAGCTTGAGCTGTCTTTCCGAACTCATCGCGCCGATGTCCGTAGTTTCATCGCTGCCCGCGCCTTGTTTTAGTTTCCCGGTTTTCTCAACGATCTTGCGTGTCAATTCTTCGGCGGCAGATTCTTCGACATAGAGCCTTTCGACCGACGAACACGATTGTCCCGAATTGCAAAACGCGCCCCACACGGCCGCGTCTGCCGCGAGTTC
>JANLTD010000860.1:0-2916 GCA_031362765.1 Acidobacteriota bacterium
CCTTTATCTTTTTTCAAATTAAAAGTTAAAAAAACCTGATAAAACCATTTTCAGGTCAGGAAGGGCTACAGCTCTGCACCCGCATTTTCTGACTTTGCAATAACCGTGCTTAGCTGGCTGAAAATTCAACCGTCTTTTGCGTAAAAATTTTTGTTTCATTGATTTGAAACTGACAATCAAGGCGAAATTCCGTAAAATTAGGAGTTTATGATAGCAAGAATTTTGAGCGGCAAGGAAATTGCCGAAGCGATAAAACAGGAAATTGCGGAAGAAGTCAAAAGTTTGCCTTTTCGCCCGTGTTTGGCGGTCGTCCGTGTTGGCGAAGATGCGGCATCGGCGGTTTATGTCGGAAGCAAGGTCAAAACGAGCGAAGAACTCGGAATGATCTCCGAGCATCACCACTTAGCGGCGGAAACTTCGCACGCAGAGGTTTTGAAATTGGTCAAAGAATTAAATTCGCGGGTGGAAGTTGACGGAATTCTCGTCCAATTGCCGCTGCCGAAACAGATTGACGAACGCGAAATTCTCGAAACAATAGATCCGGCAAAGGACGTTGACGGTTTTCATCCGATCAACGTCGGCAAGCTCTCGCAAGGGCAA
Organism: Acidobacteriota bacterium; assembly: GCA_031362765.1. Classification (GTDB taxonomy): domain Bacteria; phylum Acidobacteriota; class Blastocatellia; order Pyrinomonadales; family Pyrinomonadaceae; genus JAFDVJ01. The sequence continues at coordinate 601 of JANLTD010000860.1, forward strand.
AAATCGCTCGTCCCGTGCACACCGGCGGGCGTCATCGAGATCTTAAAACGATCCAATATCCAAATTGCCGGCGAACACGCGGTCATCATCGGCCGCAGCAACATTGTCGGCAAACCGATGGCGCAACTGCTTTTACAGGAAAACGCGACCGTCACGATCTGTCATTCACGCACTAAAAACCTGGCGGAGATCGCCAGCCAGGCCGATATTTTAGTTGCCGCGATCGGCCGCGCCGGATTTGTTCGCGCCGAACATATCAAACAAGGCGCAACGGTCATTGATGTCGGAATCAATAATGTTTCTGACACGGAATTTGCGCGGGAGCTGTTCGGCGCAGACGATCTCGAAAAACGCCTCAAGACGATCGCCAAACGTGGTTTTACGCTCGTCGGCGATGTTAATCCGAAAGATGCCAGGGAAAAGGCGGCGAATTTTACGCCCGTTCCCGGCGGCGTCGGGCTTTTAACGGTTGCAATGCTGATGAAAAACGCGGTCGAAGCGGCGAAGCTGCGAAGATTAACAGGGAAAAAGTGAAAAAGTGAAAGAGTGAAAAAGTTTTGCCATAGTATTCAATCTTACTTTTTCACCTTTCCACTTTTTCACTTTTCCACTTTACAAATATGAAATTTGAAGAATATCAAGCGGAAGCAAAGCAGACGGCTTTGTATCCGAATCGTTTAAGCAACCTGGAATACCCGACGCTCGGACTGACGGGCGAAGCGGGCGAAGTCGCCAATATCGTCAAAAAGATCCAACGCGACGACGGCGGCGTGATCACGGACGAAGTACGTTTGAAATTAAAGGACGAGCTCGGCGATGTGCTCTGGTACATCTCCGCCTGCGCCGATGAATTAGGTTTGACGCTGACGGAAATTGCCGAATTTAATGTTGAAAAATTAGCGAAACGTCATAACCGGAAAACTTGAAGTTGATATAAAGCCAAGAAAATCTTAGAGTATCTGAAAATCTTAGTAATTACGCAAAATTAAAAACTATTTTCCGAAAGTCGCCGAAGGTTACAAATTTAATAGCGTCGGGTGAAACCCGACGACCGGACAGGCCGGCGCGGCGTCCCTGACAGGGACGAATTTGTTAGCAATTTGTTCGACGCTTACAGCGTCGGAGCGATTTTGGTTTCAACGTCGGGTTTCACCCGACGCTATTAAATTAGTCGCTTTCAGCGACAAAAATGAACTTTGCGTAAGTCCTGGATCTCATAAAACAGAGGAAACACAAATGGCAAATTGGCGCGATAATCTCGAAAAACTGCGTGGTTGGATTGACGGCGAACAACAATTCAATATTGCTGAAAATGTCGCCAAAGCGCATCAAAACAAATCTGAATCGGAATTATTCCTGCAAAAGCTCCTAAATTCGGTTGAAGAATTGCTCAGACAAGAGATCATCCGCATTCCGAATACCAACAAAGCGTATGTCCCGGAAAAGTTTCTCGTTTTTTTGAGTGCCGAAACCGATAAAACCTTGCGCGATGATAAACGAAAATTCTTTGAGCAAAGTCTGAGCGCTCTGATACTTGAAAGGGCAAAGGAAATGGCGGGCGGTCTTGAACTTACGTCCAAAAAGCCAAGTGTTGCAATTCTTATCAACGCCGTTTTGGAAGACGACGAAATAGAAGTAAAGGTCAGTTCCGACAACGAAACAACCAAATCAAAGACGATTCAGTTTGTCCAAAGTTCTGCAAAATTCAAAGCGGACAGCACGTTTGACGATGACGGCACGATTGATGATTTTGATACTTTCGTCGGCATCCTGTTCCGCGTCGAGATTTGGCAAACTGGCAAAAAGCTAAACGAAATTCCGATAATGCTCAGTAGAAACACCATCGGACGCGACGATGCGGAGAAAATCGCCAATCTTCGTCTGCCGACGGAAAACCGCAAGATCAGCCGCACTCACGCGGAAATCAATTTGACGGAAAACGGCGAAATTTGGGTCACGGCACTTCACAAAAACCCGACCATCGTTTCAGGTCAAGCCATCAGAAACGGCGAAAAAGCCAGGCTCGGCACAGACGGCGAGATTCAGATCTATGATTTTGTGCTAAAGATCAATTTTGCGGGGTAGCTGATGTTAGGCATCGGAAGAGTTTTTACCGCAAAGGACGCTAAGGACGCAAAGTAAAAAAAGGATTGATAAAGCGGATCTCGTTTGTTTCCGATTGCTAAAAACTCTTCGCTTTTTTGTTGAAAAAAGAATGTTTCGATTGAAAAGAAAGAGTTATTTAATGCGTAATGCGTCAATAAAAAGTTACAGATCAGATCTATGCTAAAAGAGCGGGCGCAGAGCAACCCTTCC